>NZ_JAFHAP010000014.1 GCF_016938855.1 Polycladomyces zharkentensis
TTCAGGCATCCCTTTTGGGAGTGTTTGTATACGGATTTCAACCAATTGACCGAAACAAGGTGGTTAGAAATCATCCCTATCGCTCTCTTTTTCGTGGTGGGGATTATCATCCTAGCTTTGTGGATCTGGAGAAAGATCGTGTACAAGCGTTGTGAGTTAAAAAAATACCGCTTAATCCCGTCGGGCCCGGGGTGATTGGGTAATATACGGGATATGAAATGGGAAATAAGTAGTGGCAATTGACAGACCCAGTGAAACAACCACTGGTCTGTCAACTTCTTAAACATGCATGGTACCCCCTATGAATTTGGAGAATGGCCCTTAATCAGGGCCATCAACGCCTATTGGTTGCTTTGTTGATTGATTTTGTTTTTAGCATCTTCGTAGACCTTGGTCCCTTCTTTAAGTCTATTAGTAGAATTACTATTTAATTCGTCCAAAAGTTGTTCATACTTTTGGGTAATGAAATTTTGAATCATATTTTGTCTATCAGTTATATAGGAATATAACAACATACCATCAATTTTCCCTTTTTCACTCAGATAATTTTTAGCATCTATAATATGTTGAGTCTCTGTATTTAAAGTACTTGTACCTAAATCCAATAATTTCCCAAGAGTGTCCAGTTTATTAGTGCTTTCTTTTAGTACATTATCTGTATCTTTTGATAACCACTCGCCCCATTTTTTGCTTAATTCATCATACTGCTGATTAAAATACGCTTTCAGATCCTCTTGATTGTTAACCGTATAATAGGTTCCCCCGCCGGACTGGGCCACTTGCTGAAGTGCTTTTTGACCCGCATTGTCTACATCGAAACCGATAATATTGACAACTGCTTTGACGTTGGAGTTATGTAGTTGTTGAGCCTCTTGCACCGGATTTCCTCCACAGGTTTCAACGCCATCACTTACGATATAGATGATGTTTTCTGCATTTGACTGTGCGCTTAAATCTTGTTGGGCAGAACGAATCGCCAATGCCAGTGGTGTCCATCCCGTTGGTGTAAATTTGTTAAGTGAGCTTTGGAACTTTTGGTTATCGTATGCTCCCAGAGGGTACACCACCTCAGAACTATTACAGGAGATTGCTTTATCCTTATTTTGATTACTCCCTTTGTGTCCATATACACGAAGTGCGACACTGGCACCTTGTGGCATTGAAGCAACAAATTGATTGATCGCTTCTTTGGCAAGGTCCATCTTTGTTTTTCCGCCAATTTGCTCAGCCATGCTCCCACTGGAATCCAGGAGAACTTCAATGTTTATTTTTTTATTTAATTTTAAATCAGGATTTTTTATATCACCTCGTGGACCTGCTGTAGGTCCTTTAAAACTGGTATCCAACTGATTCATTTTTTCTATGACAGGATTATAATCTTCAGCCAACAACGCAACTAAATAATTATACACCTTTTCAGGGGGCAGATTTGGGGGTAATTTATCTAACTCTGCCTGTACCTTCGCTTTATCATACTTGCTTCCCCCATATTTCCCCGGTCCACGCTTTAGTACTTCTTTAAAAGTTGTCGGTGCTTTTGGAGCAGTAGCTGGAGTAAGCTTCTCATTTACTGTATTTCTATTATTCATTTCTTTATTTGTCGTTGGTTGTTGGGAACAACCAACCACCAAAAAAAGGGATATTATCGTGATAATGATTTTTTTCATTCTTCTTCACTTCCTTTAATAAGTACGACATATGGCCATAGGCCATATGTCGTACAAAAGGTTTGCCCATACCGGCAGACTCAGCAGCCTTACAAGCCAATCATTTATTATTTGACCTCTCTAAAGTGTTGATCAAGATCATCAACTGTTTGTACCTTTTTTATATCATATTCGTTGGGATCACAAATATAGGTCTGGTACGGAAAATATTTTAATTGTGTATCAAAGTTTACTGAGGATACCCCTTTTTTTAGCAATACAGGATCAAAGTATTGGGCAATCAACCGAAGCTCCGTTATACCATGTTTTCTCAATTCTGTAATTAACCGAAACAAATTTTCTTTCTCTTCTGTTGGGTTCACAGTTTTAATGACATATATACGGAGATCGTGAACATATCCTTTGTTTTCTTTCCGATATTCCTTGTAAGTTAATACTTTATTTAGTTTAACAGCCTTTTTTTCATCTGTTTCATCGATAGCGACAGCCGATTCAATTGTTACATGTTCTGGATAGATACTTTTCACTATGGGTGTAACTTCCTCTGTTGATTGTTTTACCCATAATCTTTGAATATAACCATCCACAATCCCATAAACTTCATCTTTCGTCACCGGAAAAAACAGTTTTGGATCATCAGCAGGATGAACAACTAATTGGTACGCTCCCGTCTGCCAAATGTACTTCTCCTGATCCACCACAAACTTCTTATGATACTTTTTTTCCAGATAGGATTGAACTTCCGATTTGATGCTGGGTGCTTGTTGTTGCATACCCATTTGAAGAGGGGAGAACAAAGCTGTTCCAAGCAGATAGGCAATTCCATAATGCAACAGATAAGCTACAACTGTAGTGACTGCAATCAAAACCCATGGTCTCTTTTTACCTTCGGTATCTTCTGTTTCATCCAAATCATGTTTGGCTCTTTTCTCCTTTATAATCGCAAATACGAATGCATCTATAATACCAATAACCCAAATACTGTTATATAGAAGGTTCATTTTTCCCAACGCTAAAATATTTAATACTGCCAGAATTAATTGGATCACCACAAAGATGAACCCTTTGATCTTTTGTCGATTATAGATCTGACCAATCCCCGGATAAACAATGGAGAGCACAGTGGCTAAAATCACGTTCTTCAATGCTAAGCCTCCTCATCTTGGCATTAGGTTTTTATCTGGGCTCCCGCTGAAATAGGGTGCAAAACCTTTTAGTGGATGTCTGCTGTAAGTGGATGGTGCTGTAAACAACAAATATGTTGAGCTGTCTTTTAATGTTTCAAGATACGACCGGTCATTCTTCTTGGTAATAGATCCGTCATATCCAATCTCATACTGTGAACCCTGTGGTTTTACTCCGAATTCGGAAACCATGTCACCTGATAATGTATAGTTTCGAATCTGATTGGAGTAATCTTTGCTCATCTGTTCCTTGGTCATATTGGGATTATCATCACCGGTTTTAAAAGGATTTCTTCCATGAACAAGATCATTAACCACATCAAGTACTACCTTGCCTCGTGCAATGGGATTTGGATTAGCCATATCTATCGCCATTTTCCCTGCACTCTTATGAGGCATTTCACCCGGGCCACTAAAGCCAACTGCAGGTAAATTTTCTTCCATAGCCTGATGTTGGGCTATGGCCATTCCCAACGAATGCCCTGAATGAACAAACGATTTTGCTTTCCCTCCATGTCTACGCTTCACAAAATCTGTAAATTTCTTCGCATCATTAAATTGTGGGTTTTGGCGTTCAAAAACCAAAGTTGCATCAGCTACAATGTCTTTCTTATCATCTGTACCTCTGTGTACTACTACTATTTCTCCCGTTTTCTGATTCTTAAAAGCTATTCCATGATATCCTGTTTTCGGATTGTCATATGTCTCCAATACATCCCATTCTTTACCACCGTTTAATATTTTCATCGCTAGTGCGTATTGTCGCTTTTCATCCTCATCTTTTCCTGGATCAAACTTAAAATCCCCTTTGTAATCATAATATGATAAAGTACATAAAGCATAAAACTCTGCATCGGATGTCTTTACTCCTTTTAGATCCTTTGGCCAATTGGGTTTGCTTGGTTTATTGCCACTAGAGCCTTTATGCAATGGCCCTTTTACAGCAATCGGCTGCTGTTTAATGGGCACCGGTTCACCTCTTAATATCTTAGCAACAGTATTTTGTACAATTGAAGCACCGTCATCTTTTAGAGTCAAATAAAGTACAGTGGCTAAAACAATGGCTCCTAACAAAATTACCACATATTCCAGTGTGGATCCACCGGATCGATCTGTAAAACACTTTCTGATGCCCGACATTAGTCTCTTTATTCCATGCCCCATTCCTATTTCCCCTTTTCAAAGAACAGTACTCTTTTTATCTCACAATCGGAGCCTCAGCAGTTTGATCGTAATCAAACGGATTGGATGACATAAACAATACATCAATCTTTGTGTGTGCTTTGGCTACCACTTTATCCTCATAAAATGTAATATCGAATTGGCTGAGACGGTAAAATCCGGACCCGCCAAAAGAGGCTTTCCCTTGTTGAATGGCTTTTTCTTTATCACCTGTAACTGACGCCACGCGAACCGCATCTCGTAACGCTGCTTGTGTATCCATAATAGCTAATCCGGCAATCGCAAACTGAAATACAAAAAAAGCCATCATCAAAAAGAGGGGTAAAATGATGACAAATTCAACGGTGGAACCACCACTGCGGTGTTGACGGCTAAACTTCACAACCTTTTTCATCCACTTCATGGTCATTCTCTCCCGCGAGTTTAATAGTTGATTTCAATAGATTTCTCCGGCAATAATTTTAAGTACAGCCGACTGGGGCCATAACCTGTTCCCTCGATATATCCACTTACATAATCCCAGTCCAATGGTTCATATTTCTTTCGCGCCTCTACCTGAATCCGCCCATAAACAGGAAAGATAATTTTCCCTTTGCTATCCCCTCCATTTTTCACTACATAATAACGAACCGTGTTGGCGATCTCATCTCTGTGCTCATCCAATATAAACTGAACAAACCTCTCTTTGATGACAGGATTGGATAACAGTTTATTCATGATTTGTTCCATCTTCTTTTCGTTATTCAGATCATGTTCTGAGTCTTTTAGTTCATCGGGGATCGGGATGGCTTCGTTTTTTAGGAAGGGGAAAAAATCTGCCATGATGAGTTCATCCAATTTCTTGGTCGCTGCCAAACTCCCTGCATCAGCAGCGACCTGAGCAGAGGAGTGGGTAGCCCAGGCCAGCATGGCGCTTCCCATAAAAAGTGCTAAAATGATGAATCCGGGGAGGATCGCTACCCAAGCCACTGTGACATTTCCCCGCTGATCTGTCAACTTCTTAAACATGCAGGGTACCTCCTATAAATTTGGAGATGGCCCTTAATGGGCCATTTATCGTCACTATTTGCGCTTTTGATTGATTTGGTTTTGCGCATCTTCATATTGGTTTCTTGACTCACCATACCTATCAACAGCGTTTTGCCCTATCTCATCTATAAGCTGTCCATGCTTTTTCACAATGTAGTCATGAATTAAATTTGATCTATCTTTAATAAATTGTTCCAGTGACGGAACATCTGATACTTTCTGTTTTGTAACTAAATATTCTTTAGCATCCATAAAATGGTTATATTCAATATCTACTTTATTCACTCCATCATTGAGCAGTTTACCTATAGCATCTAATTTTTTACTTGTTTGCTGACCAACATCATTTGTATCTTTTGACAACCACTCACCCCATTTTTTGCTTAATTCATCATACTGTTTATTAAAATACGCTTTTAGATCCTCTTGATTGTTAACCGTATAATAGGTTCCCCCACCGGACTGGGCCACTTGCTGAAGTGCTTTTTGACCCGCATTGTCTACATCGAAACCGATAATATTGACAACTGCTTTGACGTTGGAGTTATGTAGTTGTTGTGCCTCCTGCACCGGATTTCCTTCACAAGTTTCAACGCCATCACTTACGATATAGATAATGTTTTCTGCATTTGACTGTGCGCTTAAATCTTGTTGGGCAGAACGAATCGCCAATGCCAAAGGTGTCCATCCCGTCGGTTGAAATTGGTTAAGCGAGCTTTGGAACTTTTGGTTATCGTATGCTCCCAGGGGGTACACCACTTCAGAGCTATTACAGGAGATGGCTTTATCCTTGTTTTGATTACTCCCTTTGTGCCCATATACACGAAGTGACACGTTGGCACCTTGTGGCATCGAAGCAACAAATTGATTGATGGCTTCTTTGGCAAGATCCATCTTTGTTCGCCCATCAATTTGTTCAGCCATACTTCCACTAGAATCCAGGAGAATCTCAATATTCACTTTCTTATTCAACACGCCTGGTGTTTTAATGCTACCTTGAGGACCAACTGGTTTACTAAAGCCAGTATCAAAGTTGTTCATCTTTGGTATGATTGGATTATAGTCCTCAGCCAGCAATGCCACCAAATAATTGTATAATTTCTCAGGTGGTAGATTTGGGGGGACTTTGTCCAATGCCGCGTATACTTTCTGTTTGTCGTACTTACTACCACCATATATACCAGGGCCTTGCTTCACTATCCCATCTATTGTTGTTGCCGCTTTTGGTGCTGTAGTCGGAGTCAGTTCGCTTTTTCTTTCATTCTCTTGATTTGATCCTTTGCTCGATAAGGGTTGTTGGGAACATGCTGCTAATAAAATAAGAGATAACAATAAGGCGATCATTTTTTTCATTGTCTTTCACTCCTGATAATAAAGGTACGACATATGGCCCACGGGCCATATGTCGTAATGCTTAGCTTTTGATTTGGTTAAAGACATTTTGAATTTTTTGCTGCAGGAGACTCTGACCTCCCCCATTTTTAACGTAATTATACAATACTCCGGCCAATGCCACCGCAGCGGCCAATACGACCACATACTCAACCGTAGAACCACCTTTACGATCAATCAGCACTTTTTTGAACGCTTCTTTTACGTCTTCCACAGCATGAAATCCTTTGGCCATCCATTTGTTCATTTGCCATAACCTCCTATGAATTATTCCTTCTTTCCAATAACAACGAATTAGACTACTTACCTATACTCCTCGCATCACCTCCTTAAAAACCTCCTCCTTCATTGTAAAAGAATTTCAAAGCAAAGCTCCCTAGAATGATTAACATAATCGATGGCGCAATAATCAAACCGCCAATAATGGATATTTTCGGTTCCGCTTTCCCGGCGGCTTCCTTCGCTTTTTCGGCTCGCATCCTTCTCATTTCTTCGGATTGCTGTGCAAATGTTTGGGAGATGGGCGTTCCCAAACGATGGGCTTGAATCAGCGACTGGATCAGTGCTTCCAGCTCGGGTGATTCCGTTCGTTGCAACAACCCCCGATAAGCCGCCTCTCTCTGAACACCAAAATGAATTTCCTGAAGCATTCGCTTGATCTCTTCACTCAAAGGTCCCTTAGTGGTTTGAACATAATATTCCAGAGCCGTATCCATCCCCATCCCGGCCTGCAAGGTAATACTCATCATATCCAAGAAGTCAGGTAATTCATATTGAATCTCTTCCTGCCTTTTCTTGGCCAAGGATCGGATATGAAATATCGGAGCCATATAACCCAAAATGGGGCCAAAAACCAGCAACATCGGTGCCAATGGCAGTCCCAGTAGGAAGTAGAAAAATCCAATAATCGCTCCTGCCATTGCTCCCACGATCTTGGCACCTTGCAATTGTTTCAACGTCAACCCGTACGGATAATTGGCCTTGATCAAATAATCTTCCAACTCAATCGGGTTGCTGAACAACTGAATTTTTTCCCCTACGGGAGCAAAATGATCAAACCAACCGACTAACCAATCCCACTTATTATGATTGGTTTGGGCATCCAGCTGAGTAATTTGCTCATCTGACAAATACTCGTTGATTTCCACCTGTTGTTTCCGGTACTGCACATAGTAATAGCCCGCAATCCCTACGAAAACCCATGCGGCAAACACCAGTATCAACAGGATCATATGCTGATCCATCCTCAGCCACATCCTTACACACGGATATCGGAGATCTTCCGAACCAACAGCACCCCGATCACCTGTAATCCGACAAACAGAGCAAATATGATCATGCCCGGGATCGTGGTAAATAGGTTATAAAATCCGTCAATCATCTTACTCAACATAAAAACGACCAGTACCGATATCAAAGGCAAGCTATAAGCCGAGTATCTGGCTTGAGAAGTGACAGCTAAAATATTTTGGTGAATGATCTTCCGCTCCTCCATCGTGTTGGCCATCTCGCTCAACACCTTGGCCAGGTCGCCCCCGGCCCGACGCTGGATGATCAGTGCATTGACAAACACTTGGATGTCCTTGCTGTGAACCCGTTTTAAGAAATCGCGTAAAGCTGCTTCCAAATTTCGACCCAGCTGCACCTCTTTGACGACAATTCCCAGCTCTTTGCTGATCGGGGCTGGCATTTCCTTCACCACCAGCTCCAATCCTTGTGGAACGGACAATCCCGCTCTGGCGGCGCTGCTCAACAAGCGGCATGCTTCCGAGAGCTGGGCATTGATCCGGTTGACGTAGATATGCTTGCGCGAACTGAGGAAGAACTTGGACCCGATGGGCACCAAAGGTACAGCGATCAGAATGCCGACCGGCCACGGTGCGCCCAGTCCGATCTTTAAGATGAATGCAATGCCCAATCCCGCACCGAACAAGATCGCCATGTAATCGGACGGGTCCATGTCCAAGCTGGCTTGCTCCAGCTGGGGACGAAGCTTCTTGCCGAGATTGGAGTTGTCCAGTTTTTTGGAAAGGGAGTCGGACCAGCTTTCGGAGTCACCCTCCGTCTGATGCACCCACTCCCCCACACGCTCCAGCACTTCCTGTTTTTGCTGTCTGGCCATCAGGGCGTAGTAGACAGCCCAGACCGCACAGGCGACCGCTCCCGCTCCGAGTAATGCGATCATCGGGCATTGCCTCCTCTGACCGGGGTGAAGATTTTCGGGTCCACTGCGTTGCCGTAGGCTTTGAGTCGTTGCAGGCAGTTGGGAAGGATGCCGGTGGCGGTATGATAACCCTGGACCGTCCCTTCCTCGTTCACCCCTGTCTGGTTGAACCGGAAAATTTCCTGCATCTCCACTTTGCCGCGCTGGTCCTTTTTGATCTCCGCGATGGAGAGCATTTTCCGCTGACCGTCAGGCAGACGACCGATCTGGATGATAAAGTCGATCGCGCCCACCAGGTATTCCCGGATAATGGCCGGCGGCAGGTCGGCGGAGGACATCATCACCATCGCCTCAAGACGGTTGATCGCATCTTCGGGCGAGTTGGCGTGGACGGTGGTCAACGACCCTTCGTGACCGGTGTTCATCGCCTGCAACATGTCGAACGCTTCGGCTCCCCGCACCTCACCGACGATAATCCGGTCGGGCCGCATCCGCAGGGCGTTTTTCACCAATTGGCGGATGGTGATCTCCCCTTTGCCTTCCACGTTGGCGGGACGAGCTTCCAACCCGGCGACGTGTCCGTGGGGAATACGGAGCTCGGCCATGTCCTCGATGGTGATAATCCGTTCGTTTTCCGGGATGAAACAGGCCAATGCGTTCAACAGGGTCGTTTTCCCGCTGCCCGTTCCCCCTGAGATAATGATGTTCAGCTTGGATTTGACGACACTGGCCAGGAACGTGGCCATCTCGGGCGTCAAGCTGCCGAAGCCGATCAGGTGCTCCATCCGGATCGGGTCTTTGCGGAATTTCCGGATGGACAACAGCGAGCCTTTCAAACTGATCGGCGGGATCACGGCGTTCACCCGGCTGCCGTCAGGGAGACGCGCGTCCACCATCGGTGAGCTGACGTCGATCCGTCTGCCGAGCGGTGCCACGATCCGGTCGATGACGTGCCGCAGAGCCTCTTCGTCACGAAACTGGATATCCGTCTTGTACAAGCGCCCCTTCTTCTCGTAGTAGACTTCGTAGGGGCCGTTCACCATGATCTCGGTGATCTCGTCGTCTTCCAGCAGAGGTTCGAGCGGACCGTATCCGACCGACTCGTCGATGATCCGCGTGATGAGCCGGTCCCGTTCATGACGCGGGATCACCACTTGTTCATCGGCCAAATAGCGTCCGATCAACCGGTCGAGTGTCACCCGCAACTCGGCGGACGGCATCTGGGTCAGCTTTTCGAGGTCCGTCTCACGCAACAAACGGGCTTTGAAGTGCTGTGCCAATTGTTCGATGCGTGAGTTTTCCTCAGTAGACCGACGCGATTCGGAACGGCGAGGTGTCCGGGTGGGAGCCGGTATGGATTTGTTGCTTCGTTGAAACAAGGACATTCGCTCGTCCCTCCTTACGACGCCGATTTATCCGCATTTTTGCCCAGAAGAACACCGGCCAGCTTTTGCACATCGCGGGCAAACACCGGCAGACCGCGCTCTTTGCGGGATTTGCGGATGGGTTTGCCGCGGTTGATGAACTGCTGAATTTTCTTGGCATCTTCGTGCAGTTCCCCGATCACCGGGTATGGGAAATGCTCGCGCACGTCTTTTGCCGAAATTTCACTGTCCCGACTGATCCGGTTCAAAATCAGCTCAAATCGATCCGTCGGGTCTACACCGATCTTGTCGAACAGATCCAACACCCGGCCCAACGTACGCATGGCAGGCGCATCAGGCGTCAGCACGTAAAAGAGGTGATCCGCTTCTTCCAACGCCGTATACGACAACGTGGTCATCTCCGTCGGCAGATCCACCAGGATGTAGTCGTAGTACAGGCGAGCCGCCCGCAGGACACGCTCCACATGCTCCTCGGTGATCTGCTCCGCGATCTCCGCATCAGCCGGGCTGGCCAACAGCTCCACCTGGGAGTTGGGTTCCACCACCGTGACGCTCCGGATGTGGTTGTCGTTCAGCTCATTCAACACCGGGGTGAGGTCATACAAGGAACGGTCGCTGGTCACGTTCATGTAGGTTTCCAATCCCCCGTACTGGAGGTTGAGATCCACCAACAGCACCCCGGCAGTGGAGTCCAACTGCAGCGTCTGGGCCAACGTTGCGGCGATCAGGCTGCGACCGCTGCCTCCCTTGCCGCTGTAGAATGTGATGACGTTCCCCCGTCCCCAGGTGAATGCGGTTGCTGTATCCCGCTTCACGTTTTTCTCCTGCAACACTTTGACCGCCCGGTTTAACACGTCTTCCAGCGCAGTGATTTCATCCGGCAAGAAAAGGATGTCAAAAGCGCCGGAACGGTTGGCGTCCCGTGTGCGGATCGGGTCGCGCCGCTCGGTGAGAAAGACGACGAGGGCATCCGGCACTTCCCGTGCGATGTAGGGCAACAACTGAAGTCCCATCCCGTCTTTGGTCTCGTGCAACACGACCAAGTCGGGTTGCAGACGGGAGATCTCCCGGCGCACCTCTTTGGGCAGGATGTGCAGAAACTGGGGGAAGGTTTGTCCCACCCGATTGCGGATATCCTCCGCTTGTGTATGATCCTCCGTCACAACAAGTAATTTCGCATCAACGGCCATTCTGAATATGTACCTCCCGTTCGGTCTCCGGTCATGTTATCGCTTCGCCTGTTTTCCTTGGGTTTGTTTGCCGCTCTTGTCACTGCCCGTTTGAGGAGACTCGCCGTCCCCGTCTCCCTCTTCGCCACCGGAAGAGAAGCTTGGCTGCTCATTTTGCGGCGCCTTCAACACCCGAATCGAGGTGGCAAAGTTTTGGTAGTTGATCAGTTTGGCCGCGTCATCCAACGGCAGCTCCACCCAGATCGCTTTTTGCTTGTCCGCCACCTGCCAAACCGGTACGCCTTTCCATTCGACGGTTGTCGTGCCGTTCTTGTCATCCTTGGAAACAGTGATGAGAATGTCCACTTTGTCCTGCGCCGTCAACGGAACATCAAACCCGACCCGCTCCGAAGCGGAGAGCTGAACCAATCGGTGATTGGAGTCCGTCAGGTCGGTTGCCATTCTTAAAACATTATTGGTGAGCAATTCCCCTTCTTTCAAAGCAATGACTGAAACTTTTCCCTGTACTTGGTTGATATTTTGTACGACGGAAGACTTGATCTTCTCATAGTACGCTTCCGGGATTTGCTCTTCCTTAAAGAAATCGGGTCTCAGCGGTGTCAGCTCATTGATGGGGCGTGCTGCCACATAGACCGTCCGCATGCCTCCCAATTGCCCCTGCACCGCATTGACTTCCTGCAAAAACAAGATCCCGGCCATCCCGGCCAAAACAACGGAAATGACGGTAAAAATAATGGCTCTCCGTTTTGCATCCTGCATGTTTGTTTAACACCTGCTTATTGTGAGATGGGAAAAGTGTTGGTGGATGAGACTAGAATTATTACAATTGCTGTTGCTAGTCAATATAATAGCAACTCTTTCCACCTATGACAATACTCATTTTTTCATAACTCTCTTTTTTTCGACATGGATTTCCTTTTCCAGCGGGCGAATACGACATCCAACCATCTTTTCACAGGGTAGTTATGGTAGAAGTTGTACAACGTCACCGCCAGCATCACCCACGGCATGAAATAGATGCCGAGGATGACAAAGACGATGACCGATCCGATGCGACGAATCCGTTTGCTCAGCCATTCGTCCGCCAAGGCCAGATCGGAATGCGGGGTGCCGTGACGGATCAGGCTTTGGTACATCTTGTACTTGGGCGTCAACGCCGAGGCAATGTAGAAAGCCGGCAACAGGAACAAAAACACCCGCGCGCCGACGGTGGCGTCGACAAACAGGCTGTAGATCGCCAATGCCCAGACGATGCCGATGGACAGCTTGCTGCCGGTGAACAGGCGGGTACCCTCTTTCTCCACCTTTTTCAGCGTCTCGCGCAGGCTCTGCCGCAACTGGGGGTTGTCGAACCGCAGTGCCAATGCTTTGCTCAGGTAGCGCAGGGCAGTGCGGTACTGCTGATAGGTGGTGGGGTATCGTCCCTCCGCCATCATCGGGTGACCGGCGGGCACTTCGGTCCAGCTGTAGTAGGCTTTGGCCTGGTAACCGAGCGCCAGGCTCTCCTGGTATGCCGGATTGTCCGGTTCGGCTTGCACGCACTGTTCCAGCAGTGCCAACCCCTCATCGAATTGCTCCGTTCGGATCAGCGCCATGCCGAGGACGACCCGGTACTGATGATTGTCCGGGTCCGTTTGGCTGGCACGCCGGTACTGGGTGACGGCTTCCTCCCAGCGGTTCAATTGTTCCAAGGTTTGGCCGAGACCGTAGTAGTACCGTCCGTCATTGGGTTTCAGCTCAATCGCCCGCCGGAACGCTTCCACTGCCTGTTCCGGTTCGCCCCACTCCTTCTTGGCGTGGGCCAGCAGTGCCCATGCGTCGGGGTTGTGCGGGTCCTGCTCGGTGGCTTGGCGCGCGAGGACGATCGTATCCGCCACCCGGTTTTGCTCCAACAGTTCCGTTCCCCGGGAAATGATGGTTTCCACCGGAGTGACCGTACCGGTTCCCGTCCGGGAGGCAGTGGATGCCTGTTCCCGGCGTGCAGACGTCTGGAGGCGGGAAGCGGCGGCCAACTGCCGGTCATAGGCCGCCCGCTTGTCAGGGTCGAGCAAGATTTCCTCCGCTTCCTCCAGCAGCTGCACCATCCGCTCCGCCTCTTGGCGGCGCTCCATCTGCGGGGCGTTGGTTCGGTTGCTCCATTTACGCAGTTCCTGGTGAATCCGTTTGCGGATTTCCCCCTCGTCCGCATCGCGGGGAATCCCGAAGCGTTCGTAGTAGTTTTCCATCGCCAACAACCCTTTTCTGTTTCAAAATGCCGAAGGTGCGCCTCAGCCGATGGCCAGTTTGCCGAGGCGTTGTTGTTTTTCCGCCACTTCTTCTTCGGTCAGGTTGGAGACGCGCTCGATCTTCAGCTCACCCAACCGCTGGCCGGCGGTCAAATCGACGACGGAGACGTGGATGATCCCGTCACGGTCGTACTCGAAGATCACTTCCAACGGCGAACCTTTCGGACGCGGCGGCAGATCCATCACGCCTTCGCCCACGATCTTCACGTAGTTGAGGTCGGTGTCCTCTCCTTCCGTCACCTGCACATGAAGCTGAGTTTGGTTGTCCACGCTGGTGACGTAGCGGCCGCTCACCTTGCACGGGATGGGGGTGTCCTTTTTCAACACGATCGAGTTGACTTCCCGGTCGTGTTCGTCCAAGGCGACGACACCCAAACTGTGGGAGTTGACATCCTGCACCTCCACGATCGGGAAATCCGCCGCTTCGTGCAATTGGGCCGTGCCCTGTTGCACCTGGATCAGCGTGCCCTGAATGGCCGCTCCCATCGCCACCACTTCGTCCGGGTTGACGTCCATCGACGGTTTGATCCCCGTCACGCGCTCGATCATGGCCGGAACGGCCTTCATGCGAGTGGATCCGCCGACGAGCAGGATCCTGTCGATATCCTTCCACTGCATGCCCGCATCTTCCAGTACAAACTCCATGATGCTCTGCGTCTGGCGCAACAGATGGCGCGTGATCGTCTCAAACGTTTCGCGTGTCAGCGTGATGGAGGCGGTCACCCCGCCGGCGGAGAGAAAGACGTTGGTCTTTTCGCGCGAGGAAAGGGTGCGCTTGGCCATCTCCGCTTTGTCGCGCAGATCCTGTTCCATCACCGGGTCGTCGAACAGATTGGGGCCGCCTTGTTTTTGAAACTCCTCATTCAGATACTTCATGATCTCGTTGTCCCAGTCGAAGCCGCCCAGGTTTTTCGCCCCGCCGGTGGCGACCACCTCGATGCGCTCTCCGTTCAAACGCATGATGGTAACGTCAAACGTGCCGCCGCCCAAGTCATAGACGAGGATGGTCTGCTCTTCTCCCACCTTGTTCAGCCCGTAGGCGAGGGCGGCCGCGGTCGGCTCGTTGATGATGCGCAATACATTGAGCCCCGCGATTCGTCCGGCGTCCAGCGTCGCTTTTCGCTGCGCGTCATCGAAATAGGCGGGAACGGTGATGACGGCATCCCGGATCTCCTCGCCCAGGAGCATTTCCGCATCTTCTTTGAGCCGTTTCAAAATGATGGCGGAAATGTCCTCCGCGTTGTAAATCTCGCCGGTCTCCGTGCGGAACTTCCAGGATTTCACGCCCATCTGCCGTTTGGCAAACTGCACGACGTTGAGCGGCGACATCACCGCCGACCGTTTGGCGATACTGCCGACAATCGGCTCGTTGCCCTCAAACAACACGACGGAGGGGGTGATGCGTTCCCCCTCGCGGTTGACCAAAATCTCCGGCTTCCCGTAAGGGTTGACGACGGCGATCGCCGAGTTGGTCGTGCCGAGATCGATGCCCACAACCTTGCTCATCGCTTGTCCACTCCTTCATCCGGTTCCATCCGGTTCTCTCTTTTTACAACCTGACTGAATCCAGCAGCCGTTTCCGTTCCTCCAACACGTCTTCGGACAGGCTGTTCGTTTTCTGCATGACGACTTCGCGCGTTTTCTGCCCGCTCTTCAGTTCCTTGGCCACCACTTCGATCACGCCGTCGGCGTCATAGCGCAGCGTCACCTCGATCACCAGCTCCCCGGCCTTATGCGGGGGCAGGTTGCGCAAGCCCGCTTTGCCGATCAGCTGCACATTGGGGGAGTTGGGATCTTCGTCCTCTCCCTGCAACACCTCGATCTCCACCCGCGGTTGGTTATCCTCGCCGGTGACGTAGGTACGGGTCCGTTCGCAGGGGATCGGCGTGTGTTTGGGAATGATGATGCTGTTGACATAGCGCGTTTTGTCCGAGGACAGGGCCTTGACGCCCAAACTGTGGGACGCCACGTCCTGAACGACGATGTCTGCGGCCCCATCCAGCGGCGGTGCGAATTCCTGCTCCCCTTTTTCCATCATGGAAACGACCGCCTGGATCGCCGCGCCCATCGCCACACATTCGTCCGGGTTCATGTTGCGTGCCGCATCCTTGCCGGTGACGCGCTTGATCATCTCCTTCACGGCGGGAATCCGGCTGGAACCTCCGGCGAGCAGAATCGTGTCGATCTGGTCCCACGTCAAACCGGCCGACTGGATCACCCGTTGCATGCAGACTTCCGTCCGGGCAATCAAATCGAGGGTCAACTCCTCAAACAGCTCCCGGTCGATATCCACCCGCAACGCTTTGTCCCCGGTGGCCAGCGTGACGGCCAATTGGTTGCGGAAGGAGAGATCCTTTTTGGCAATCTCCGCCTTGTCCCACAAATCCTGCAAGGTGTGCGGTTCCTGGCGGAGATCCATCCAGTAGGCCCGCATGAATTCCTCCGCGAAATAATCGACCAACCGCTCGTCAATGTCCTTGCCGCCCAAGTGGGAATCCCCGTCGGTGGCCAGGATGGTGAAGCGTTGCCCCTCGACTCGCATCACCGTCACGTCAAACGTCCCGCCGCCGAAGTCGTACACCAAAATGGTCTGGTCGCCCTCGGCCTTGTCCAACCCGTAGGCGAGCGCGGCCGCGGTCGGTTCGTTGATGATGCGGATCACATCCAGTCCGGCGATTTTGCCCGCTTGGCGGGTGCACTCGCGCTGGGCGTCCTTGAAGTAGGCCGGCACGCTGATGACGGCTTTGTTCACCGGTTTGCCCAAATAGGCTTCCGCGTCCGCCTTCAGTTTTTTCAGGATCAATGCGGAGAGATCCTCCGGGAAATAGTCCTGTCCGTTCACATTGAAACGATAGGAGGGATTCCCCATCTCCCGTTTGATGAAACGAACCGCCCGGCGCGGGTCCACCAACGCCTGATGGCGCGCTTCCTTGCCTACGATCGGGGTACCGTCCGGTTCGAAAAAGATGACGGACGGAGTGGTCCGATCCCCTTCGCGGTTGGGAATCACCTCCGGCTTCCCGTATGCGTTGACGTAGGCGATCGCCGAAAACGTCGTCCCCAAATCGATCCCGACAATCACTTCTTCACTCAAGATCGGTACGCTCCTTTCCCAAAATGTCTTGAAACGGACTGTTCATCTTTCCACCAACGACATGGACGACGACCGATACCGCTTCACGATCACTTCCTCCGGTCGCAGCACCGTGTCCCGATACAGAAACCCGTGCCGGACCACCCTGGCTACCCGGTTGTTCTCCGCCGGATCATCCGTGGGCTCCACTCCGATCGCATGCTGCAGTCGCGGGTCGAAGACGTCGGAACCCGTACGCAACAGCTGAACCTCCCGACGGTAGAGAATCTCCAGCACCTCGTCCCTGAGCGTGTCCAACAGACGAGCAAACGTGCGCCCGACCTCCGAGTCGGTATCAATCTCCCGACTCATGTTATCCAACCGGTCAAACAACAGGATCAGATCTATGTATAATGGCTTGTTTTGCCGAAACGCCGCATCCTGCTTCAGTTCTTCCAGCTCGGCATACAGGCGGTCGAACGCTTCTTCTTTGGTTTTGTCGTAGCGGATCCGTTTTTCGATGATATGATTGAGCGAGGAAAATTCCTTGTTCAAATGGGTCAGGGAAGCGAGGAGTTGTTGAAGCGTGTGTTGGTCGGATTCGGTTTTGCCCGCGGAACGGTTCTCCTGCCAAAACCAGTGTTTCCCGGTTCGTTGTTTGTCTTTCACGCGCGGCTTCCTCCCGGTTCAAAATAGATACAACACGTATGTGACGAGAGTTCCGGTAAAAATGAAAGGTGCCATCGGCAGTGTCGATTTCCAGTCTGCCTTTCGGCTGAACAGTTTCATCGGAATCGCCACCAAGGCCGCCAAAACGTGGGAGATAAGGAAAATGACGAAAAATTTCTCCCAGCCGACACATAAACCAATCATTGCAAAGAGTTTGATATCTCCCCCGCCGATGGCGGTCGCCCCGGTCAACGCTCCGATCGTCGCCAGCACGAACAACACGCCGAAACCGGTGAGCAGGTAGTCCCACCACGGCTCCACCCGGTACCAGAGGCGAAACATGATGGCAAACGCCGCTCCGACCAACACGACGCGGTCGTAGATGAGCCGCTCGCGCAGATCGGTGACGCTCGCAATCCCGGTCAAGATCAACAACACGATAAAAACAATATGTTCCCCCACGTTTTGGTTTCACCCTTTTCTCCGAACAGTGACGCTCCTGCCTGTTTGGAATCCCTTTGAACGGTACCTCTCCCGTTGGGTTGCCGTTCCTTCGAACATGATGACAGGGGGCTGCAGTAACCGATCCTGATCATTCGGGAAACCCACTGTTTCAAAAAATCCCACGGATTGAGCCATGGTGAATCTCAAATCACATTATACTCATAAACTTCCAAGCCGGACAAGGAGAAAAATACGATTCTGGCAGACTTTCGTCGACTTTTGGCAGACACTTATGATCCCTTGATACACTGTGGATGTGTCGGATCTTGTAATCCGAGTCAACAGGTTGCGGTATACGAACACAGTACTATATATAATGGAAGAAACACTACGAAAAAGGTTATAGGAAACTGGATCGGATTCACTGTACCCATCGTTTTGATCGGTTTGATCATCACACGAATCATCAGAACCGGATGATGTGCATCCTTTAATCCAGGAAATGGACATCCAAAAATCAAAGACTCTCCAAGTAGACGAAAACCCAAGATCATCCCAGATAGATCCAAGTGATTCCCGCATTCTCTCTCCCTCTTTTCTTTTTTAAAAACCAAACCGCCTCCCCGTCCCGTAGCGGTACGAAAAGGCGGCAGGTGGCATCGGTCAAACCGGCTGAATCCCTGAATCGGTGTTGAGCCATGTAATCGGACAACCCCCTGGGTTGTCCGGTCATTTCCGCAAGGGGGCAATGTTTTCTCTCTGAATGTCGGCCACCGCGGCTTATCCGGTTATGCACCGGAGCAGGTGAGCAAAGACTTTAGCCCGGGCGAACGAAGACCGGGAAACCGCAGGAACGGAATCTCGGACAATTTCCCGTGAATGAAACGTACTTTGCCCGCGTCCTTGACTCCCGGTCGGGGCGGTCATGATCTGCTTCCCTGAATGGTGCAGGCGGAGCGAACCGGGAAAACGATGTGGACAGTATTTCACCCGTCGCCCTAGTTCAAGCCAACCGCCCAACCTTCACGGGATGAGTCTGCCGCTCCGGTATAGGCACCCGTGACGGGGTCGATCACGATGCTTTGCACGTTGCCAATGCTTTGCGGACTGCTTTCAAATTGATGCCCCATTTGCGCCATTCGTTCACGCGCGGCATCCGGCACACCGGTCTCCCAAAGGATCATGGGGTATTTGTTGCTGTAGATGCGTGGCTCTTCAATCGCCGATTTGATGTCCAGGCCATCCACCAGTGTATACATCAGCACTTGGAACACCGACGCGATGATCGTCGGACCTCCCGGTGAACCGACGGTCATCACCGGTTTGCCGTCTTTGAACACAATCGTCGGGCTCATGCTGGACATCGGCCGTTTGTCGGGCTCCGCTTGGTTGGGTCCGCCCGGTACGGCGTCAAAGTCGGTCATTTCGTTGTTCAACATGAAGCCGTAGTCCGGCACCATGATCCCCGTACCGAACTCCTGCTCGATGGTGGTGGTGTAAGAGACGAGGTTGCCCCAACGATCGGCCACAGTAAAATGTGTCGTTTGTCCGATGCGCTTGTCGTCCGGCTGTTTCACCGTCCGCTTCGGAGCGCCCGTTTGCTGGTATTTCCACGGATCACCCGGTCGGACGTCGGAGTTTGCCTTGTTTGGATCAATCAACGCGGCGCGTTCCTTGATGTAGCGCGGGTCCAACATACCCTGCACCGGTACGTCCACGAATTCCGGATCACCGATGTACGCCCCGCGGTCCGCATAGGCGAGATGCATCGACTCCGTCATCAGGTGATAACGTTCCGGCGAGCGGAGCGCGGTTTGCCAAGCGTTTTTCTCTTCCAGCAGTTTCAGAATGTACAGGACAGTTACGCCGCCGGAGCTGGGCGGCGGCATCGTCGCCACACAATACCCGCGGAAATCCGCTTCCAACGGCTTGTCCACCGTGATGTGGTAGCGCTTCAAATCGCTCATCGACATATGTCCGCCGTACGCGTTCACTGTTTTGACGAGGGCCTAGCCGATTTTCCCGTGGTAAAACACGCTGGGGCCGAAAGCTTGAATCAGGCGAAACGTCTTGGCCAGATCCTTCTGCACCAGGAGGTCGCCTTCTTTCAAAGGCTCACCGTTCGGGAGGAACACGTCTTTGGCCGCCGATCGGGACAGCCTTTCCTTACTCGCTGCGATGTCACGGGCAAGTACCCAGTTTACCTTCACCCCGCGTTCCGCCAAGAGAATGGCCGGCTGAATCAACTCGGCCATCGGTTTGGTGCCCCATTTGTCCAGAGCCGCCTGCAATCCTTTCAGCGTTCCGGGCACCCCGACAGCATATCCTTGCGTGGAGCGTACCGGGAACGGGATCACCCGACCGTTTTCATCGAGGAACATGTCCGGCCGTGCCGATTGCGGCGCCCGTTCGCGACTGTCGATGATGGAGACTTTTTTCGTTTTGGCATCGTACACCATCATAAATCCGCCGCCACCGATCCCGGACATCTGCGGTTCAACGACGTTTAAGGCAAATTGAATGGCTACTGCCGCGTCCACCGCATTGCCGCCGTGTTTGAGCACTTCGGCCCCCACCTTGGAAGCAACGGGATGCGCGGTCGCCACCATGCCGTATTTCCCTCGGGCCACCTGTCCTTCATCCGTCGACCAACCGGGATGAACCGACGCCGGTGCTTCGGCGGTCGTCTGCGCCCACACTCCCGCAGGCAGGGCCAACGTCAACGCCAACAGCAAACTGAGCCAAGCTGCCCGCCACGCGCGCCGTTTTCTCATTTCCTGATTCCCTCCTTCAGCCGGAATATATTGAATTATCTATCTATTAACGATAGCATAATTGTACACATGGAAAAAAATATTTGGCAAGCGATTCTTGATCGGATTTAACGGCAGGTTCACATATGATTCACATCGTTCCGTTACGATAAACACGTACAGGAAGTACATAAAAGTCGAATTGTGCTGAAGACAAAACAACTCGACGCTTCACACGAGAGCGTGTCCGGTCATTTTGTACCACAGAGCGTGTCTGATCGATCTCGTTCGTATTAGTTTTCCCGGACTGGCTCCATCCGCGAAAACATTGATCCTTACGGACAGCCCGAAAGACAATCCCGGCATGGAGGAGTGAGACGCATGAAACATGGGTTGCATCGGCTGCTGGCCGTCGTCGGCGTGTGGACGATGGTAGCGTTATTGACGATTCCGACCGTATTGGCCGCCGATCTCCCGCAAGTGAAACGAACGGGGTTGCTCTCCCCCGACCGCATTTTGAATGTCGGTCACCGCGGCGCATCCGGTTATGCACCGGAGCACACGATCCCGGCCTATGAACTGGCAAAAGACATGAAGGCTGATTACATCGAGCTGGATTTGCAAATGACCAAAGACGGTCACTTAATCTGCATGCACGATGAAACGCTGGATCGGACCACGAACGGCACCGGATACGTCAAAGAGCACACGCTGGCAGAGATCAAACAACTGGACGCCGGTTCCTGGTTCAACGAAGCCTATCCGCAATACGCCAATCCGGAGTACAAAGGCTTGAAGGTGCCCACTCTGGAAGAAGTGCTGGATCATTTCGGACACAGCGTCAACTATTATATCGAGACCAAATCGCCGGAAACCTATCCGGGTATGGAAGAGAAGCTGCTGGAAACACTGAAACGGCACCATCTGATCGGACCGAACGCCAAGCCGGGACAAGTGATCATCCAATCCTTCAGCCCCGACAGCCTGAAAAAAGTACATCACCTGGACCCCGGCATCCCGCTGGTACAACTGTTGTGGTACGAGCAACCGGCGCAAATCACCGATCGGGAACTGAGCGAAATCCACACCTACGCGATCGGTGTGGGTCCCAACTTCAACAAAATCGACCGTGCATACGTACAAAAAGTACGTCAACACGGCCTGCTGATCCATCCGTACACGGTCAACGAGAAAGCAGATATGAAGCGCCTGATCGACTGGGGCGTAACGGGCATGTTCACCAACTTCCCGGACCGGTTGCACGAAGTGTTGAAAGAACGGAAAGGAAAATAATCGATTCGCGAGCGATACCCGTTTTTCTCATCAACAAGGCCAGTGCCTTTTGGACACTGGCCTTTCACTATTTGCCGGTCTGGAGAGGGAAGGCATGTGGGGTACAATGTCGAATCTTGACCCCGTTTCAGCTTCAATCAGAGATAACGATCTATGTACAGATTTAATATTAATAATAGGTGTAGATTAGAGCTACACCAATAAGAACCGCTACTCCATAAATAACAATTAATAACAATACCGTTTTACGTCTGTTTTGATTATACTTCTCATTCTGTGCCGGGTTTTGTGCCACTCCTAATTTAAATGTAAGTACGAAAGAAATAGCTATACATAATATACAAAAGATAATGATTACATAATTAAGCATGTAATCTCCTTCTTCCTTTTACATTGTTTGATGTATCAGCGTATCGTCTAGCTCTGTAGCCACGGCCTCCTCGTCCGACGGGGGCGGATCTCTCGGCTTATGTCAGCAGTAGTGCGGGGAGCATGATCCAATATTATTATACCATTTATTACTCAGCACTCTTCTTCAAACATCTTGGACACATCCTGCACAACAAAAACAAACGATCCACCCGTTTCAACGAGCGGATCGTCGACCGAATGATTCCGCGTGATCACATGCCTATTGCCCCCAAACAACGAATACCTCTCTCACACCTCATCCCTGGACGGACCGTACACGCCGGGCAAGCGGAGTCCGGCCTGGCGCATCAAAACGGTCATCTGACCGCGATGATGAATCTCGTGTCGGATGAGGATGGACAACGTGAAGGCGTTGGTCCACTGCATCCCGTACATGTCAGTCGTTTCCTGCAACGTCTCATCGGTCCATTGCTGTCGGATCGCCTCTGCCATCGCTTCACTCGCTTGCCGATAACGTTCGGCGATGGTTTGGGCCGACGACGGAACAGGCGCGTCCTTTTTCGGCGCATCAAACACCAGCCCGGTTCGGGACATCATTTCATGAAGGGTGGTCACGATGTGCCAGGCAATCTCGCCCAGTGTCCGGTCTTGCGGAGAGACGACTTGTCCCAACGATTCATCGGTCAATGCCTGCAATACCTTATACGTGGAATCGCTTTCCATTTTCCAATCGGTCAAGAACTCGTCAATCGTGCGGTACATTCCAATACCTCCTCTTTTGGATCAGTTAATGGCAAACATATGTTTGCTACTCTATATTCTATACCATCCACCCCTCTTCCTGCATATGACAGAATTTTTAAAGGTACAGGAGGACGGAAATTACGCCCAAACGGCTTTCATCGTATTCGGGATACCTCGGTTGTCGGGGATCGCACCCGTTTCCCACCTGTTGTGATTCGCACTTGACGCTCATTTTTGTTCCGGTCATCACGGCGTATACACTGTAGTATTATGGACGAAAGTTTCGGGCGAACAAAAACAAACAGGACGCTCCCCATCCATGAAAGGGGAAACGTCCTGTCCGTCCTCAACGATCGCGCATCAACGGGAACAACAAAACATCCCGGATCGAGGCACTGTCCGTAAGCAGCATCACCAATCGGTCGATCCCGATGCCGAGACCCCCGGTTGGCGGCATGCCGTACTCCAGCGCTTCGAGGAAATCTTCATCCATCGGGTGAGCCTCGTCGTTACCCGCGGCCCGTTCGGCCAATTGCGCTTCGAAACGCTGACGCTGATCGATCGGGTCGTTCAGCTCGGAGAAAGCGTTGGCGTGTTCGCGCCCGACGATGAACAACTCAAACCGATCGGTAAACCGCGGATCTTCTTCATTTTTCTTGGCCAAGGGCGAAATGGCCACCGGATGGCCGTAGACGAAGGTGGGCTGAATCAGCTTGTCCTCCACTTTTTGCTCGAAAAATTCGTTGACGATATGACCGAAGGTCATGTTGGACTCGATTTCGACACCGTGTTCCTTGGCCAGGCGACGCGCTTCCTCGTCGCTCATCTCCTGTTTGAAGTCGATGCCGACGTGTTCCTTGATCAATTCGACCATCGATTTGCGGTCCCACGGCGGGGTCAGGTCGATCTCATGCCCTTGGTACGTGATTTTGGTCGTGCCCAACACTTCCTGCGCCACATGGGCGATCAGGTTTTCGGTCAGGTCCATGATATCGTGGAAGTCGGCATAAGCCTGGTACAGCTCCATCATGGTGAATTCCGGATTGTGCTTGGTGGAGATCCCTTCGTTCCGGTACACGCGGCCGATCTCATACACTTTTTCCAATCCGCCGACGATCAACCGTTTCAGGTGCAGTTCGATGGCGATCCGCATGTACAAATCCATGTCCAATGCATTGTGATGCGTGATGAACGGACGTGCCGCCGCACCGCCGGCGATGGTATGCATGGTCGGCGTCTCCACTTCGAGGAAGCCGCGTTCGTCCAAGTAACGGCGAATCGCCGCAATGATCCGGCTCCTCAGGATGAATGTCTCCTTCACTTCCGGATTCATGATGAGATCCAGGTACCGTTTGCGGTAACGCAATTCCACGTCTTTGAGTCCATGGAATTTTTCCGGCAGGGGGCGCAACGATTTGGTCAGGAACGTGACGGTATCCGCCTTGACACTGGTTTCACCGCGGTTGGTTTTGAACACGGTTCCCGAGATGCCCAGCCAGTCACCGATATCGGCCGTGCTGAAAATCTCGTACTGTTCCTCCCCTACCCGATCCAGCCGCACATAGATCTGAATCCGGCCGGTTACATCCTGCAAATGGGCGAACGACGCTTTTCCCTGTTTCCGCTTGGACATGAGGCGACCGGCGATGGTGACGGTGACCGCCTTCTCCTCCAGCTCCTCTTTGCTCAAATCGCCATAGGTGTCCAAGATTTCCTGCGCGGTGTGTGTCCGTTCGAACTTGCCGCCGAACGGGTCCACCCCTTTTTCCCTGAGTGCTTCCATTTTGTCGCGGCGCACCTGTAACAGTTCATTCCGCTCCAGTTCATTGCGTTCTTCTGACATGCCTCGTTTCACTCCTCCGGTACCCGGCCGCCTTCCGCCGCGGGATGGGCGGCTGCTCGGGCATCAGTCTCCTACTCTTTCGTTCGGTTCGTCCAGAGCGTGTCCGGCAAATTGCTTTTCATGCGGGCGAGCCGAGCGGGCCGTTTCCTTGAAACGAAATATTTTCGCCCGCATTTTTCGCTTTGCATCGCCGGCTCATAAGGTCGCCGGGGCAACCTGCCACCCTGATTCGATTCTGCGAATGACCGGACACATCCTGTCATTGACATACGCTCAAGCGGTTTGTCCCATCTGTTCAGCTTCCAGTTGCTCCACGAATTGAAGCAGGACACGCGCCATCCCTTCCCGGGTCTCCTGCTCGTTGATTCGATCTTTCACCTTGGCCGCGCCACGCATACCTTTCAAGTACCAGGATGCGTGTTTGCGCATTTCGCGGATGGCCACTTTTTCACCCTTCAGCTTGATCAGCCGGTCCATGTGCAACAACGCAATCTCTACCTTTTCACGTGGCGTCGGTTCGGGAAGCAGTTCTCCCTTGGTCAAGTAATGCACTGTCCGGTAGAGCATCCACGGATTCCCCAAAGCGGCCCGGCCGATCATGACGGCGTCGCAACCCGTTTCATCCAGCATGCGACGGGCATCTTCGGGCGTGAAGACGTCCCCGTTGCCGATGACGGGAATCTTCACCGCTTCCTTCACCTGCCGGATGTATTCCCAGCGCGCGCGGCCGGTGTACATCTGCGCCCGCGTCCGTCCGTGAACGGCCACTGCCTGCGCGCCACCCCGTTCCGCCGCCAGCGCGTTGTCCACGACGTAAATGTGCTCTTCGTCCCAACCGATCCGCATTTTGACAGTGACCGGCTTTTTCACCACCGCCACCACTGCGGACACCATTTCCTCGATTTTGTTGGGATCGAGCAACCATTTGGCCCCGGCGTCGCACTTGACGACCTTGGGAGCCGGGCATCCCATGTTGATGTCGATAATGTCAGCATTGGTGTATTGATCCACGTATTTGGCGGCCTCCACCAGCGTTTCCTTGCTGCCGCCGAAAATCTGCAGGCTGAGCGGTTTTTCCCGTTCATCCACGTACAGCATCTGTTTGGTCCGCTCGTTTCCGTGCAGAATCGCCTTGTCGCTCACCATCTCCGCACAGACCAGCCCGGCACCAAACTCCTTGGCGATCAGGCGAAAGGCCGGATTGCACACACCGGCCATCGGTGCCAGCACAACTTGGTTTGCCAATTCCACCGGTCCAATCCGAAACTTGGCCATGCTCTCCTCCTCCTTTCTCATACGGTATCCGGTTCTTTTTTCCGTTCGGGAAGAGAAATCCGTCCTTCAAACAGCCGAATGCCTTCTTCTGCCGGCAACCGGGTGATCCATTCACCCACCGTGGCGTCCGTTCCGGGAATCGGGTGATTCCCCGCCAATTCCCCGAGCGGAATCAAAACAAAAGCGCGCTCCGTCATCCGGGGATGAGGAACGGTCAACGAAGGACGGTTGATCGTTTCTTCCCCGTACAGGAGCAAATCCAGGTCGATCGTGCGCGGTCCCCACCGCACCAGGCGGACCCGGCGGAGTGACCGCTCCACAGAGAGAAGCACATCCAGTATCGTTTCCGCTGACAGTGTGGTCCGCACTTCGGCGACCAGATTGAGAAAGTCCGGCTGTTCGGATAACCCGACCGGTGCTGTCTCATAGACGCGGGATACCCGCGTGACGCGAATCCCGTCCGTCTCGTGCAGACAATCCACCGCCGACTGCAGGTAGCCGAGCCGATCACCCAAATTGGAGCCCAATCCGATATATGCCGTGACTTCGCGTTTCATCGGCGTTTCCGGCGGATTTCCACACCCACCGCATCATAATGTCCCGGAATCGGGGGATCGGGCTTGGTGACGCGCACCCATACTTCTTCTACCGGAAAGGCGGCGAGCAACGCTTGTGCGATCGATTCGGCCAGCGACTCCACCAATCGGTACGTGCGCTCCTCTACAAGCTCCCGGACCGTTTCGTACACTTTCGCATAATCCACCGTCCGGTTCAAATCATCCGTCTCCGCCGGTACGGACAAGTCCAACATCAACTCCAGATCGACGTAAAAGCGTTGACCCAGTTTGTTTTCTTCGGAATACACGCCATGATAGCCGTAAAATTGCATCCGGCGGAAAAAGATCTTGTCCACGCCTTCACCCCCTCGGCGCGTCGGGACCGTACAACATCGCATCCATCATCCGGGCGACGCGGACCATCGGCTGAACGTCGTGGACGCGAATGATGCTGCATCCTTTGGCGATGCCGAGCGCCACGGTCGCCGCCGTGCCTTCCACCCGCTCATTCACCGGCAGATCCAGCGTTTTTCCGATCATCGACTTGCGCGACGTACCGAGCAATACGGGGTAACCCAATGACGTGACCGTTTCCAGATGCCGCATCACCGTGAGGTTTTCCTCATAGGTTTTGGCGAATCCGATCCCGGGGTCCAATATGATCTGTTCCTCCCGCACCCCGTGGGTATGGCCGATCCGGATACTATCCCGCAAATCTTCGACGATGTCGTCCAATAGCGAATCGTACGTCGCCTGTTTGCGGTTGTGCATGAGGATGACCGGCACGCCGAATTCCGCCACCACCTTCGCCATGTCAGGGTCCCGTTTGAACCCCCACACATCGTTGACGATGTGGGCACCTGCTTTCAGTGCTTGCCGAGCAGTCTCCGCTTTATACGTGTCAATGGAAATCGGCACATTTACCTCCCGGGACACACGCTCGATCACCGGGATCACGCGCTTCAGCTCTTCTTCAACGGGGACCGGTTGGTGACCGGGGCGCGTCGATTCTCCGCCGATATCGATGATGTCCGCACCTTCGGCCACCATTTGCCGCGCGTGTGCAACGGCGCGATCCAAGTCGACGTATCGTCCGCCGTCGGAGAACGAATCCGGCGTGACGTTGAGGATGCCCATCACCACCGTGCGCCGATGAACCGGAATTTCATGGCCGCCGACGATGATCGGGCGTTCCGGCCGTTTCCACGCCGCAACCGAAACCGGTGTCGCCGTCATCAATGACATGTCGCCTGCCTCCTCTCTCGTGATCATCCTCACAAATACGCATCTGATGCCACGTCCAACTCACGGACGCTCCACAACCGGCCGGTCCACTGCCGATAGGCGGCCAACAATCCGGCGGCTACAGGTCCGACACCTTTGTCGAACCAACCCGGTATCTTTCGGACCGGCACGATTTCCTGCAAGGAGTTGGTGAGAAAAATCTCATCCGCTTCTGTCAATACCGATAAGGGATACCGGCCTTCTTCCACCGGTAATCCCGACTGCCGGGCGAGTTCCAGTACGAATCGTCTTGTCACGCCGGGCAAAATCCCGGTTTCCGTCGACGGAGTACAGATCGTGCCATCCCGCACAAAAAACAGGTTGGTGACGATCCCCTCGGCAATCCAACCGCCGGGACTGAGTTGCAATCCCTCATGCGTGGGAAACCGCTCCCCCATTTCCAGACGGGCCAGCACGGAATTGAGGTAGTTATGCGATTTGAGTGATTCCGTCCCGCCCGGCACTTGACGGGGAATGTCCAACACTTCCACCGTTTTGCCTTCCGTATACATCTGTTCCGGCCATTTCGGCAACGGGCGGACAAAGATCACCGTCGTCGGCTCATCGTAATGTCGGGCGGACAATCCCGGTCCGACCGCTCCACCGGTGACGCTGATCCGCACGTACGCGTCACGCAATTCGTTGGCATCCAACAGTCGCCGGATCGCCTCCGTCCACTCATTCAAAGATAGAGGCGGACGGATGCGCAACAATTGTAACCCGCGGGACAAACGATCCACATGATCCTTCAACAGAAACGGATGACCCGCATACACCCGCAGCGTTTCAAAGACGCCCACTCCGTATAAAAAGCCGTGATCCATCACAGAGACGACGGCTTCGTTTTCCGGTACCAGTTTCCCGTTCAACCAAACACAGTTCATATCCGTATCCCCCGTTTTTGCGGCACCGGTCGCCGGAGATACGTATCCAGAAACTGCAACAGCAGGGATAATCCATATTCGGTCAAAACCGATTCGGGATGAAACTGCACCCCTTCAAGAGGATACTGCCGATGGCGGATGGCCATCACTTCTCCCTCCGCCGTCCACGCGCTGATTTCAAATGGCGGTGGCAAGCTGTCCCGCTCCACCACCAGCGAATGATAGCGCATCGCTTGAAACGGCGAAGGCAACCCGCGAAACAACGTTTGACCGTCATGGTAAACGGGTGATGTTTTCCCGTGCATCAACCGGGGGGCATGTACCACACGACCGCCGAAAGCTTGGGCGATGGTTTGATGCCCCAGGCAAACGCCCAAAATCGGGATGCGGCCGGCAAACCGTCGGACCACATCCAAGCAGACACCCGCCGTATCGGGTGATCCCGGTCCCGGTGAGAGAATCAACGCGGACGGTTGCGCTGTTTCGATGTCAGACAGGGTAATCTCATCATTGCGGTACACTTCCAGCGCTTCGCCCGATGAGAGCAGATATTGCACCAAATTATAGGTAAACGAGTCATAGTTGTCGATCAGCCAAATCATGTCCGGGAACCCCTCGGATTTTCACCCATGATCTCTTCATCAGTTTACAACAAAACCCCGTCGGATAAAAGCGATGAAAAACAGGAAAAAAGCTGCCCTCCGAAAGCGATGGATGATCACTTCCGCCGGCGGATCAGGTGATTTTATACATCCAAGTCATCAACGCTTCCCGGTTGAGTGAAAACCTTTGACCGTCGGAGAGAACCCTCTAAAACGCGAGGGCCGATGTGCGGGCAATACCCTCCAAAGCAATGACCCTTTGCCAATCTGCAGGATCGGATGGATCAATTCTCATCACTATGAATAAAAATGCGGCAGAGCGAAGGTTTTCCGGGTGAACGACCCAGAGAAGCCCTGCGAAGCAAAGAAATCGCTGCCAGATGTTGGAGCGATGGCGATTTTTGCCCGCACTCGTGGCCGTTTCAAAGCGCACTTGCTTGCTTCCTTGCGGATCGACTGTCGAGCGAGCCGGGAAAACGAGCGTAAGACGACGCAAGAAAACACGGATGACGATTTTTGAAATGAGTGCTACTGATCTATACTCCACAGACGCATATTCCTTCACAAACAAAGCCCGTCTTCCCATGCACGGGAAGACGGGCTCCGCTTTCGAACGAAACCAAACCATTCGGATCTTTACTCTTCAAATTGGAACAGCGGGGTGGTCAGATAACGTTCGCCGTTGCTCGGCACGACGGCCACCACTTTTTTGCCTTGTCCCAAACGCCGTGCCACTTTGATCGCCGCCGCAACGGCCGCACCGGAAGAAATTCCGCCCAGAATGCCTTCTTCCCGCGCCATCCGACGGGCCCACTCAAATGCTTCCTCGTTTTCTACGGTGATCACTTCATCATAAATCTCCGTATCCAAAATATCCGGAACGAAACCGGCACCGATTCCCTGGATTTTGTGCGGTCCCGGTTTGCCGCCGGAGAGGACCGGAGACGCCGCCGGTTCCACTGCGGCGATGTGAACGCCGGGGATTTTCTCTTTGATCACTTTACCGACACCCGTGATCGTACCGCCCGTGCCGATCCCGGCCACGAAAGCGTCGAAATGGCCGTCCATTTGCTCCAACAACTCTTGTGCCGTCGTTTCCATATGGATTTTGACGTTGGCCGGGTTTTTGAATTGTTGCGGAACAAAATATTCCGGATGTTCTTTGGCGATCTCCTCCGCTTTGGCGATCGCTCCTTTCATGCCTTGCGCACCCGGCGTGAGTACCAGTTCTGCACCGAACGCACGCAACAGGTTGCGCCGCTCCAGGCTCATCGTGTCCGGCATAACCAGCAGTGCGCGATATCCTTTGGCCGCCGCCACCATCGCCAGACCGATCCCGGTGTTGCCGCTGGTCGGCTCCAGAATCGTGTCACCGGGTTTCAAAATGCCCCGCTTCTCCGCGTCTTCAATCATGGAAAGGGCGATCCGGTCTTTCACACTGCCGCCCGGGTTGAAGAATTCCAGCTTCAGATACACGTCTGCGTCCGTTTTCCCGACAATCCGATTTAACTTTACAACCGGAGTTTGACCGATGAGTTCCAAAATATTGTTGCCAACGCGCATGGATGTGAAGACCTCCTAATCCCATTAATTTGGTCGGTTTTTCTGCTTTTATTTATCTTAACAATCGGACCAATCAGATGTCAATGTAAAATCAAATCCATGCGGAAAATCCATGCGGAAAAACCCGGGGGACAGGTCCCGCCGGGTCTTGGCTCACAAACTTTGGATCATCGTGGTCAATTCGTCGCGATCAAACACATACCGTTCATTGCAAAAATGGCAGTGTACTTCCGCCTGCCCCTGTTCCTCCAACAATTTTTGCAGATCCTCCCGACCCAAACCACGCAGCACATTGGCAATCCGCTCACGGGAGCAACGGCAGGCAAACGAGAGCGGCTGACGTTGATGTACCTCTATATCAGTGTCACCCAGTACGGCCTGAAGCAAATCCTCAGGACCGGCTCCCTGCTGGATCAGCTCGGTGACCGATGTGATTTTGGCCAGCTGTTGTTCGACAGCGGTGATAACCGCATCGTCGGCACCGGGCATGACTTGGACGATAAATCCCCCGGAAGCGAGGATGGAAGCATCCCGGTCTACCAGCACGCCCACGCCGACAGCGGACGGGATCTGTTCCGAACGGGTGAAATAATAGGTGAAGTCGTCGCCCAGCTCACCGGAGACAATCGGAGATGCACCCCGATACGGCTCCTTGAGCCCCAGATCCTTGATCACATAGAGCATTCCTTTCCCCACCGCACCCGCTACATCCAGTTTCCCGGCGGCATTGAGCGGCAAATCGACGGCGGGATTGTCCACATACCCCCGGACATGTCCCTGTGCATCGGCATCCACGACGATCTGACCCAACGGGCCGTCCCCTTTGATCTGGATCGTCAACCGGTCCCGTTCACTTTTCAGCATCAGCCCCATCATGGCCCCGACCGTGGCCGTACGGCCCAATGCGGCACTTGCCACCGGCCAGGTGTGATGCCTTCTCTGCAATTCTCCCACCAATCCGGTGGTCAATGCGGCAAATCCGCGCAATTGGCCATTGGCCGCTGTGACTCGAATGGCGTAATCGCTCATGATGACCTCCCAGTTCCAACACGACAAAGATGAAAGAAGGTTATGTTTGAGGATTTATAGATACCGATTTTTTCGGAAGCGTTCCCGTTTCGCTGCTCACGGTTCCCGAAGCGTATCCGGTCATTCATCCGCTTCCAGGTCGTTTCTGACATCGTGTGCAACGTTTTCCCGCCCGCTCCACTCTGCGCACTTCCAAAAAGGGAAGCAAGGCCGCAAAGTGGGTCGGCTGACGGATGCCGATTTGTCACCTGCTCCGGTTGCGTTCGTAGATCAACCGCAACCCTTCCAGCGTGAGGAACGGATCGACCACATCGATCGTCTCCGCATCGCCGCAGATCAGTTCGGCCAAGCCTCCGGTGGCCACAACGGTCGGCCGCTTGTGGAGCAGTTGTTTCATACGGGTGACGATCCCATCCACCACACCGACGTAGCCATAAAAAATACCCGACTGAATCGCCTGCACCGTATTGCGCCCCACTACGCTTTCCGGCTTGACAATCTCCACCCGTGTCAGTTTGGCCGTCCGTTGGTACAACGCTTCACTGGAAACCATGACGCCCGGTGTGATCGCCCCACCGACATAGTGCCCTTGCTCGTTGACAAAACAGAAGGTGGTTGCCGTACCGAAATCGACGATAATCACGGGAGCGCCGTATTGCTCGATGGCTGCCACGGCATTGGCGATTCGGTCGGCCCCTACTTCCCGCGGGTTTTCGTACAGGATGTTGAGGCCCGTTTTGACGCCGGGACCCACCACCAGCGGAGACAGTCCCATATATTTTTTGACGAAGTTGCGCAATACATGGGTGATCGGAGGGACAACGGAAGAGATGATCGCACCGTCCACCAGTTCAAAACGCAAACCGGCGTGATCGAACAAATTTTTGAGAAGCATGCCGTATTCGTCTTCAGTGGAATTTCGATTCGTATGAATCCGCCAATGATGCACCAATTCCTTGCCCTGGTACAGTCCGGCCACGATGTTGGTATTGCCGACGTCCATTACCATTAACATGCCCATCCACCTGCTTTTTCAAAAAAAGTTCACATTCATCATAGCAAGGCACCCTTGCAAATTCAACGGAAAAGACCTGCAACGCCCTCTGGTAATAGGCGTGACCGGACATCACCCTTGCCTTAGCAAGCATATTACACATATCACCACAAACGAGACTGAAGAACACCGATTATCTCCAACCAGCTTGGAACGGTTACCCATCGGTGGGTGTGAAATCCCCTGGTTGCTTGCGATTCCACGAAATAGGGCGGGTCATTTTTTCCTTCATAAAATGAAATAGCCTCTTGTTCCATCACTAAGTATTCATAGTATTCATAAAATATAAGAACGCAAGTTTTTGCAAGGAACGGTTCTCCGATCTGAATTTCCCGAAAATATCCGCTGACAGAGGCGTGTTTTAGATCATAAACAGTTAGGAGTGTGAAGGAAATGAGAAAAGAACGTATTAAAATCATGTCCATCTTCGGCACCCGACCGGAAGCAATCAAAATGGCTCCGCTTATTTTGGAAATGCAAAAGAACCCTTTGATCCAATCCATTGTAACTGTTTCGGCACAACATCGTGAGATGCTGGATAAGATATTGAATACTTTTGGGATCGTACCTGATTTTGATCTGGATATAATGAAAAACAATCAGACATTGCCCTATATTACCAAGGAAATTATGAGTCGTTTAGAGCCGATATTGATACAAGTGAAACCGGATCTTGTATTGATTCATGGCGATACGACCACAGCCCTGATATCGGCACTGGTCGCTTTTTACAATAAAATCCCCATCGGCCACGTGGAAGCAGGACTTCGGACGAGAAATAAATATTCCCCGTTTCCTGAAGAGTTGAACCGACGACTGATCGGGGTTATAGCGGACTTGCACTTCGCGCCCACCGCTCAAGCAGCGGAAAACCTTCTTTCAGAAAACATCCATCCTCATGCAATATTTGTCACGGGAAATACAGTGATAGATGCCCTGAAAACCACAGTTCGACCTTCATTTCGCCACGAAATTTTAGACAAAATAGGCAATCATCGATTCATCCTTCTCACTACACACAGACGTGAAAACATAGGCACACCCATGCGCAATATCTTTCGTGCCATAAAGCGGATCGTAAACGAAATTGATCATGTCCAAGTCGTTTATCCAGTACATCCGAATCCAGCGGTTTTGGAAGCCGCTCACCATGAGCTCGGAAACCACGCCCGCATTCATTTGATCCCCCCTTTAAATGTGGAGGACTTCCACAATATAGCCGCGCGGTCTTATTTAATATTAACTGATTCGGGAGGGATTCAGGAAGAAGCACCTTCATTGGGGATCCCCGTGTTAGTGCTGCGTGATACGACGGAACGACCAGAAGGTGTCAAAGCCGGTACATTGAAAGTTGCCGGGACCAGTGAAGAATCGGTTTATGAATCAATTAAGGAATTGTTAAACAACAGGCAACTATATGATCGCATGGCAAATGCACCAAACCCCTACGGAGATGGGACGGCATCCCAGAAAATTATTCGCCACATCATCGAATACTTCAGAGGGGACATTAGACCGTAACCCGATAATTCGTTTTCGCATACCCTCGGCTCGAGCGGTGAAACGTCATCCTGTCCGCCGGGCGGTTCGACTGTGGTCAGATCGGCTGTATGGGGCAGGGTTGGTGCAGATGGTACAACAAAATTGAGATTCAGTTCCATCAAACGGAAAACAGCCCAAGCAAAAAACAGGCTGTTTTCGTTCGATTAGAAAACTTCATGATGATCATCAGGCTCGACGAGCGATTTTCTCTATAATAGTATTTGCTTTCCGAGCGCGAACTTCCCAAGTATTCCTTGCGGCGAAATTGATCCGGGCCTGTTTTGACGCCGGCGAATCTTTTTGTTTCAGCATGATCCCCAATTTATTGATAAAATCAGAGTGTGATGTTGCGGTTTGGATGTATGGTTCCATCGCTATACATTCCGGCAGTGCCGTGGATAACACTCTTGCACCCCCAGCCAAGTATTCATAGGCTTTTACAGGGTTTGTCGCCAAAGTGATGTGGTTATAGAGGAAAGGGATGAGAGCAACGTCAAAGTGTTGGATATAACTTAAAAGCTCATGGTGCTGCTTATGTCCCAGAAAATGCAAGTTGGCTCTGCGGATATTTGGGATTGCAGGGGAGCGCAACGGTAACTTTGCACCTATAACCACAAAATTTACATTTGGATACTTGTTGCACAGAGAATCCACCAAAGGAAAATCAATCCACTTCGCCCAAGAGCCTATATACCCGACAATCGGGCCTTTCGGCAGATCTGCTGGTCGATTGTGTTTTACCTTGCTGAAGAAACTGAGATCGGCGCCATTACGAATGAGCGATACCGGTTTACTCGGATACTGTTCCTTCAGACGATCATAAATGGTCTGTGCTGTACAAACCACATGCTTTGATATACCAACCATGCGGCGCTCAAAGATGAGGTGCTTTGTAAATTCATCAATGCAATCGAAGACGATGCCATCGGGCTGATAATTCTGCAAAGTATGCCAAATACGCGGGATATGGGTCCAAACAATGATTTTGTCTCTTTTCTTTAAAAGGGGAATTCGTTTGGTTATGAAGTGACCGGGATCAGAAACCAAAGTAACATTTTTGCTTACTTTCATGTATTTTTTTCCTATATTCGACTTCTGTATAACAAAGACTTTGTGGCCCAGTTTGCCGAATTGTGTCATCAGTTGTTGTGGGCGCTGTTTCATAAAACTCCAAGCAAACGGAACCCGCGGGCAAATAATGAATGCCATGGTAAACAAAGCCCCTTTCCTTGTTGTACGGATATTCCAAATGTATGGTTAATATGGAATATGGAGTTCACACGCCATGCTTGATGTTGGCTGCCAGATCCGGATGGTTGAGGTCAATCCCCGTGTCGACCACATCGATCCGGATTCTTTTACCTGTACGGCATCCCCTACCTCTTCCCGAACGGCAAAGCTGACATGCAGATGCGTGGTGCCGGAGGGCAACAAAAACCGTTGACTGATGATGGACACACCATCTCGGCAACAGGCTCTCTTCACACCCGCCGGATGTTCCAGGTGGACCGCGACGACCTGCTTACATCCGGCCGAAGGGCCTGTCGGGCAGAACCCCGGTGATCCGAGGCGGGCAGGATTACCGACTGCTCTCGCTTCGGCGACGATCAACTGCGGGTCTTCCAGAACCCGTTTCACTCCCCGTGAGGGATAACAGCCGACACCGTCCCGCGGTAATGGCTTTCAAGACAATCCCTCCCGCCGAGGAAATCCTCTCTTTCAATGTCGGGCCCCGGGACAGGAAAGTATGATAAACGGGAACCGTGGTCTCATAGCCTCTCATCACCACATACGATAAGGTATGAAAGCAATTCCGCCCCTGCTTGGACCCTTGTCAGGAGGACGATATTTTTAAGATAGAGGAAGCCCGCGTATTTCAACCGAAAGCGGGCCTCCGAGATCTGTTCAGGTATCAACTCACTCACGGGCAAAGGTCGAATGGTGACACCGAGTTTGCACCCAGTGGCTCGTGCTGTCAACGAGCCAAAACCGTACAGCATGTCTGGCTGACCACGCTCAAATGTGCTGAGGTGAGAGCAATACCTGTTTGATTCCCCCCTGTAAATGGTGTGTGGTAACTTCCATTACACGAATCAAACATGGGCCATTTACCCACAAAAAAAGTGAGGCTTTCGCCTCACTTCACTGGATGGAGCCTCAGTCGGTTGTCAGGACCACATTGTCGATCTGGATCCCTTGGAAGAAGTTAGTTGCGCCAATCACGTCACCCTGAAGGATGAAGCGGAGACGGGCGTAGACGGCCCCGGTCGGTTTCGGGCCGGAGACGGCGACGTAGGTCAGCCAGTCGTTGGAGTCCACGGTTACCATGCCGGCTTGCCGTGTCACCAGGGTTTCTTCCAACAAGACCGGCGTATTCGGCGCGCCCCCCAACCACTGGATGGTGACGCGCCAGGGGGCAGTGCTGGTTCCATCAATGACGGCATTTTGAACGGCAAAGCTCACATGCAGATTTTGGGTACCGGAGGGCAACAAAACCCGTTGGCTGATGATGGCCACTGCCCCATCAGCGGTGACGGGCCCCAATTGGGCTACCTTTAACCCCTCAAAAGCCTGGGGATCCCCCGGATTGCTCGTGACGCCACTTCTATCCCAGAAAGCCAGCGTCGACGCATCTTCGAAAGAAGGGTTTTTTAACAGATTGCCACTCATTCTCAATTTCACCTCCTTTATTCACAATCTATGAACCTACTCTTCTCTTTGACAGCAACGACAGACTAAAATATATAAAATTCACCACATATCCCTGGATGAAGCTTGATCCGGGAGTGGGGAACGCGTTTATCCATCCCGATCGAATGCCTCTCGAGGTCCATCCACTTGCCCCGAAACCGACAGCAAAAAGCGAGGTATCATCACCTCGCCATGGGGAATCCTCAGTCGGTGGTCAAGACCACAAAGTCGATCTGGATCCCATCGAAGAAGTTATCTCCACCAATCACGTCACCTTGGAGGATGAAGCGAAGACGGCGTAGACGACCCCGGTCGGTTTCGGGCCGGAGACAGCGACATAGGTCAGCCAGTCGTTGGCGTTCTCGGTTTCCATGCCAGCTTGCCGTTGGATCAGGGTTTCTTCCAACAAGACCGGCGTCCCACTGCTCCCCAACCACTGGATGGTGACGCGCCAGGGGGCAGTGAAGATGCCACCATAGTTGGCCCTTCGAACGGCAAAGCTGACATGTAGCTGCTGGGTGCCGGAGGGCAGCAGGACCCGCTGGCTGATGATGGCCACTTCCCCATCAGCGGTGACGTCCCCCAATTGGGCCACCTTTTCCCCCTCAAAAGCCTGGGGATCCCCCGGATTGCTCGTGACGCCACTTCTATCCCAGAAAGCCAGCGTCGATGCATCTTTGAAGGAAGGGTTTTTTAACAGATTGATGCTCATTCTCAATTTCACCTCCATTGATACAATCTATGAAACTATCCCGTCATTTGAGCTGATAATAGACCATCCATCGAAAAAAGGGCGCTGATCACGCCCTCTATGCCATGTTTCGGCGGTCTATGCCCTTGATTCCTCGGGATCCTTCGACACTCGCCTTCGGCTATGTGAAGACCGGTCTCGGCTCAGCATACGGGGCGGCCAGATTTTTTATCGCCGCCTTGAAAGGCGGTGATAAATCCCGATCTCCCGAAAAAGTTTGTGGAAACGCCGGGTCCAGGTGTGCTCTCTCCAGCAGCGTTCCCTGCCGGCGCGGGCGATTTTTTTGGCTTCCTGCAAGTGGTTCAGATAATACCGGATTTTTTTTATCAGGTCTTCCGATGAGGAATAGCCCACAATCTCTTTGCTGTACCGGAAAAACCTTCTCATCTCGGGAAAGTATTGGGTGAATACCAGCCTTCCCGTGGCGGCGGCTTCAAATATGCCGACCTTGACGTTGGTGTAACCTTTGACCGTGCGCGGGAAGTTGACCAGCATCTTCGCCGAATAGGCTGCTCTGAACCAATCCTCGCCGCGGACCGGTCCGGGGCTGTTTTTTGGGAAGGGCCAGGAATTGCCGTACAATTTCGTATCGAAGTTTTTCACCAGCTTCCAGGCCAAGGGGTACCGATCCCTCCGTCCGTGGGCAATCACCGCCACATCGCATTTGAAACGGGAATGGACCGGCCTTTGCCGAAAGAACCGTTCATCGATGCCAAAGGGAAAATAATGGACGTTCCGATGACCCAGCTGCTTATACCTCCGATAGGCGAGCAACGAATTGGTGGCGTGCCAGGTGAAATGGCGGGAATAACGGGATACCGTCGGGAAGACATCGGGGTCGCTCAGCGTGATCCCCAGAACAGGGATCCCCCTTTTCTTCAGCCACAGGAAATCCTTTTTGGAAAAGGTGTAGCCGCCGGCATTACAGATGATCAGATGGGGACGAAACCGCATCAGCCGACTTCTGATCCGGCTCAGACGGATATAGACGGGTCCGTTTCCGCCCAAACATCTGTGCGGGTTGTATACCCATTCGGGGTGAGCCCCCAGATTCCATTCTTGGACGACGTGTCCCGATTTTTTAAGGGAAAGAAACATGCTACGGACGATGTCGGTGGCACCTTGGGCATAACGGCCGAAATGAGCAATTCTCATAGGTTTCTTATACCCCCTGAAACAGAAATGGGATATTTTGTTTTTCCCTGACTTTCAGCTTCAGTACATGGGATTGGTAGTTCCTTCGCCACGAGATTGACGGTTTCATCAGTGTCAGGGCTTGTCGGGTCATTTTCGGGGTGGGAAGAGGGTGAAGGGGGTGGCAGTATGAGGACATGCGGATCGATCTCATAAACAGTGCGACCTTGGGATCGTAAGAGAGCCCCATGACCGGTACTCCCATGGCAGCAGACAGGATCAGAGAGTGCAGACGCATACCGATCATCAGGGAAAGCCGGCCGCAGATCCCTTTCATCGCTTTGGGAGGGTAATGTTTCCTCATCAGCGTATAACTGCCGGCCGGCAGGCGTTTGGCGAGTTCATTCAAGACAGCGGCATCACCGTTACGGCTGAAAGGGAGGAGGACCAGGTGGGCCTTGCTGTTGCGGACGATGCCGGAAGCGACCTTCGCCATTGCCTCGATGAATGCTTTCCGTCCCCCCCCTTTGAATTTCCAGGGTCGCAGGGAGATGCCGACCAATGTCTTGTGTACGGGTACTCCTTCGCTACGCAGATACTTCAGAGCTGTTTTGGGTGGATCATGCTTCAAATTTAAGGCCGGATCCGCAGTTAGCCTGATGTTTCCCACGGAGCGGACCATTTTCAGCGAGTCGGCATCCCGCACCGTAGCTCTTCTGGCTCCGGCCAACAAACGGATAGCATACTGTTTCGCATGTTGGGAGAAAAAAGGCCCTGCACCGATCCCGTAGAAATAGACCGGCTTGCCAAACTTTTTGGCCAAATCGACCACCTGACCGTAATAATTCATTCCTCTCGCTTTACTTCCGAAGTTGTAGTGAGGCTCCCAACCGTTATAATCCTGTAGGATCCCACCACCCCCGAGAACGACAAAGCTGGCTTGCCGAACTGCGTTTTTAACGGCGCTGTGAGAATCGATACGGATCGTTTTCACACGGCGGGGACCCCTGTATGCCGGACAAAGTCCTTTGGAAACAACGGTGAAGGAAGCTTTCGGGAACTTCTGGGCGAAGCTGTCTATGATTGATTCCAATATGGCGTCATCCCCCAGATTGCCGGCGCCATAATAGCCGTGAAGTAAAATTTGCATCGTGGTAAGTCTCCTTCGTGAAAAAGGTTTATTGATATATTTATTATTTGGTCTATCATTTGGCGCCGGCTAATTACCATTCTGTAGAACCTAACCAGATATTTATATAGTCAACGCTCTATTGGCAAGAAGCCCGATGTCTGAATGAATAGTATGGATCTCCGGCTAATTGTTGGCTTTCGGCTGCATTGCGATCACCGTCCACCGTGATGTTCACTGTCAAATCCACATAATAAGGTCGACAGCTGTCACTGTCGACCTGTACTCCGACCATATTCGGGCTTCGTCAGAAGCCCCTTTTCCTTCCCACTCTGACTAGAGACACCCCGATCCTTCCGTTTGTCCACTTGAAACTCCGTCCACATCTCAAACGTGATCGGCAAGCCAATGAACCATTTGCGCTTCTTCCTGTAGAGCTTCGCCGTTCCTTGTTTGGCCATTCCGTCGATGATCCGATCCAGCCATTGTTGCTGATACAACCGAGCCACAACCGGCACACCGATGCGCTTCTCCGGCATAAGGAACGACACCGTGTAGAAGTCGCCGTTTTTAAGGGCAGACGGCCCCCTTTTTTGGGGCCATTCTTTCTATCGAAGGGCAACAAAACCGTTTTTTGTCCGTCAAACTGAAAGCGGGGATGCCCGCTCAGGCATCCCCGCTGCGTTTATCATGATCAATCTTCCGGATCCTTCGGGTTTTCATCAGAAGGAGACTCCGATTGGGATCGGTCGTCGTCCGGTTCGATCGGTTCTGCGGATTCCGGTTTCGCATCCGCTTGTGCTTGCTCCTTGCCCTGGATGTTGATCCGGATTTTCTCGTTCACTTCCGGATCGTCCAGTTTGCCGGTTTCCAGCAACTGTTTGATCTCGTCGGCATCCAATGTCTCTTTGACCAGCAGGGTCTGCGCCACGAGCTCCAGTTCCTTGCGTTTTTCCAGCAACAGCTTTTTCGCCCGCTCGTAGCAACGGCGGATCATCTCCTGCATCTCCTGGTCGATTTCATACGCGATCGCATCCGAATAGTTTTGCTCGTGACCCAGATCGCGACCCAGGAAAACGTGTCCCTGCGGACGGCCAAACTGCATCGGCGCCAGTTTGTCGCTCATGCCGTACTCCGTAATCATCCGGCGCACGATGGAGGTGGCCTTCTCAAAGTCGTTGTGCGCACCGGTGCTGATTTCACCGAATACGATCTCCTCGGCGACGCGCCCGGCCAGCAGTCCGGTCACTTTATCCAGCAATTCGTTTTTGGTGAGCAGGAAACGATCTTCTTTGGGCAGCATGACGACATACCCGCCTGCTTGGCCACGGGGAACGACCGTCACCTTGTGCACGGTATCGGCATGCTCCAGGTAGTACCCCACGATCGTGTGGCCTGCTTCGTGGTAGGCGATCGTCTTTTTCTCCTTTTCACTGATGACACGGCTTTTCTTCTGCGGTCCCGCAATCACGCGATCGATCGCCTCGTCGACCTCTTCCATGCTGATCGTTTTCTTGTTCCGCCGTGCCGCCAACAGTGCCGCCTCGTTCAACAGGTTTTCCAGATCAGCACCCGTGAATCCGGTCGTCCGCTGTGCGATCACTTCCAAATTGACGTCATTGGCCAACGGTTTGTTACGGGCATGCACCTTCAGGATCTCTTCACGCCCTTTGACGTCGGGTCGGTTCACCGTGATCTGACGGTCGAAACGGCCCGGACGAAGCAACGCGGGGTCAAGGATGTCCGGTCGGTTGGTCGCTGCCATGATGATAATGCCTTCGTTGGCACCAAATCCATCCATCTCCACGAGCAATTGGTTCAGAGTCTGCTCACGCTCGTCATGGCCGCCACCCAATCCGGCCCCCCGCTGACGACCGACAGCATCGATCTCGTCGATAAAGATGATACACGGGTGGTTTTTCTTGGCCTGCTCAAACAAATCCCGGACACGGGAGGCCCCCACACCGACGAACATCTCCACGAAGTCAGAACCGCTGATACTGAAAAACGGCACGCCCGCCTCCCCTGCAACAGCACGAGCCAACAGCGTTTTCCCTGTTCCGGGCGGCCCCACGAGCAATACGCCCTTGGGAATGCGTGCACCTACAGCCGCAAATTTGCGCGGGTCTTTGAGAAACTCGACGATTTCCACCAATTCCGCTTTTTCTTCATCCGCGCCCGCCACATCGTTAAACGTAACTTTTTTCTTCTCCTCGTTATACAGCTTGGCGCGGCTTTTGCCAAAGTTCATCACCCGACTGCCGCCGCCCTGCGCCTGGTTCAACAAAAAGAAAAAGAGCAGCAGAATGATCACGAAAGGAATGATGGACGTAAAAAAGGTCAGCCAGACAGAATCACTTTTCGCCTTTTCATAGGAGTGCCGAACTTTGTACTTCACCAGGTCTTGCACAACGGTGCTGCCGTGGAGCATCGGCGCCTCGACAACAAACGTTTTGTCCGGCTTCCCTTTCAGCTTCCCTTCGATACGGTAGGTCGTATTTCCTTCCGGTTGAACGGTGACGTTCTCAATCTGGCCCGCCGCCAGTTTGGCTCGGTATTGATCGTACGTAAGCGTTACGGTGTCGGTTCCTTGGTTTGCGATAATATTCACAATCCCGACGACGACAAGGATGAGAATAATATATAATCCGGGAATCCGGAAGACGTTTTTCATCCTTGACCTCCTCTCAATGCCACTTACATCATTTTACCACAGGGCGACGACCTGTCACAACCTACTGTTGCTGGTACACCTGTTCCTTCAGAATCCCGATGTACGGCAGATTCCGATATTTCTCCGCATAGTCCAGGCCGTATCCCACCACGAAGGCGTCGGGAATCGTGAACCCGCAATAATCCGGCTGTAAATCCACCGTTCTGCGCCCCGGTTTGTCGAGCAGCGTGACCACTTTGATCGAGGCGGCGTTGCGGTGACGCAACAAATCGATCAGGTGACTCAAGGTCAATCCGCTGTCGATGATGTCTTCCACAATGATCACGTGCCGGCCTTCCACGGAGGCGTCCAGATCCTTGATGATGCGAACCACGCCCGACGATTTCGTCGATGCGCCGTAGCTGGAGACCGCCATGAAGTCCATCTCGAGCGGAATGTCCATGCTGCGGACCAGATCGGTCATGAACGGGGCCGCACCTTTGAGCACACAGATACAGAGCGGATTCAGACCCCTGTAATCCTCGGACAGGCGACGTCCCAATTCTTTCACTTTGGTTTTGATCTCTTCTTCGGTATACAGGATTTCTTGGATATCCTCGTGCATGATAACCTCCCAATCATCCTATGTATGCTGCTGATGAGGCAACCGTTCAGGCATTCCGTCCGTCAACCATTCCAGATACAAAAAATGACGGGTGTCTGGGGCCACCGGTGCCCAATCCGATCGGCGAACGCCCGGAATCCAAACGATCGTCTCCCCATGGAGTACCATGGGCAGACGGTCACGTTCCCTCCTGGGAATTTTGGCGGAGATCAACAGGTCCTTCACTTTGGTCGTGCCGTTCAATCCGATCGGTCGGATGCGATCGCCGGGTCTGCGCGTGCGAACCCAGAGCGGAAATGTAAGCGCATCCGCATCAAATACTGCCCAAATCCCGCGTAAATGTTTGGCATCAAGGCGTTTGGCCGTAACACGACAGACAAACCGTCCGCCCAAACCGGGAATGATTGTTTCTCCCGGAACATGGAGCCGTACGGGCGCCAACGGTTTGACCGGTGAATCATCCCCGACCGCGATCCGGAGCAGGTCGTATTGACGTTCCGCCCGGAAACGGCCGGGCAAGTCGATCCGCGCCGACGGTTCGGGATGGGCCGCCAGATGACGAATCTGTTCCACCGTATCCATCGTTGCCTCGTTTGCTTCTTCTTCCAGAAGACAATTTAATATTAGTTTAATCACCCTCCTTTGTAAAGCAACGTGAAGATCCAACAAACGGTTTCGATCCAAAACGATTTCATTTTTTCCTTTTTTCCTCACAACCCGTCCCCAAGCCCGATCCATCTGTTCGCGCCACCAGTCTTCCTCCTCTCCCACCACACGGGACAGTTGGAGCAGTGCTTCCTTCACGCGGGGGTTATACCGCTGAAGCTCGGGAATGAGTTGCAAACGGACACGGTTGCGGGTATATACGTCGGAACGATTGCTTTCGTCCAAACGGGGAGACAACGCGTGGTCCGCGCAATACTTTTCAATCTCCTCCCGATACACGTCAAGCAGCGGCCGGATCAGCCTTCTTCCTTCCCACTGGCGGATATACGGCATACCGGCCAATCCGCTGACACCGGTTCCCCTCAACAAGCGCATCAAAATGGTCTCCACCTGGTCGTCGGCGTGATGCGCCAGTGCCAACGCATCCACATCCCAGTGATCTGCCGCCTGCCGGTACGCCCGATATCGCAACCGCCGCGCCACGTCCTGTTTGTTGCCCCCATGCAGGCGCAATTGGCCCGCCACATCCACCCGACTCACCCGACACGGGATTCCCCACTCCGCGCAAATTTGCTCAACAAATCTGGCATCCTCGGCACTGGCCTCCCCCCGAAGCTGATGGTCCACATGCACGGCGAACACCTGCCACTCAAACTCCGGCGCCAACCGATGGAGCGCGTGCAACAATGCGAGTGAATCCGGTCCGCCCGACACACCGATCAGCACACGATCCCCCGGGTGGAGCAGTTTGTGGTTTTGGACCGTTTTTTTCAGTGTTTCCAACAACATCCTTCCTGCATCCCTTCCTGGGACTCGCAAATTCAAAATCTCCCACTCGCCCCTGTTTCGCAAACGAAATGGTCGCTTGCAGACCCGATGCACCTGTTACAGTGCACGGCCAAGCTGTGTCTGGTGATCCTGTCCGATTCTACTTCGGCTCGCTCCGCCTGCGCCCTGCAAGGAAACAGATCATGGCACTTCGATCCGGGGTGCAGGACGCGGGAAAAGTACGCTTCGCTCAGAGGAAATTGCCGCGATTTCATCTCTGCGCTTCCTGGGTCTTCGCTCAGCCGGGGCTTGGTTTTTCACCTCACCTAGGGAAGTATTTGCTCCCTCACCGATTGACAAGCCATGCCCCGGTTCGTCGCTCACCGCGGAAAACATCGCCCCTTTACAGAATGACCAGACACGCCCTAGACAAAAACCCGGGGGCACTCCCCGGGCATCGCATTTACAATTGTCCGTTCCCTTTTATTGTACCCGCATCCCACAGCGGAATCAAACGGCCGCTCCCCCCAGATTCGGCCGTTCAAAATGCCGCTGCTTGCGGGCGTTCAACACGAGACACTCCGGACAGACGGATCGTCGCCCATTCCGGTGTGTAGTGATCCACCTTGGACACGACGACCGTCATATCGTCGTCGATGTTCCCCCCATTTCCTCGTACGACCTGTTCCAGCAGGCAGTCCGCAAATGATTGCGGGTCTTTGGTATCAATCTCGGCGATCAGGCGTTTGAGGTGCAACTCTTTGTTGTGCGCATGACGCGGCGCATCCAATACACCGTCCGTCACCATGATCAACAGATCACCCGGTTGAAGCTGCTTTTCCAACGGCTCCACATCGATATTGCGCAAAATCCCGATCGGCGGATTGCCGGCCGACAGGGTGATCACTTCTTTGCCCCGTTTGATAAAGCCGGGTGTGGAACCGATCTTCAAAAACCGGGTGTTCGCGTCTTTCAAATCGATGATCGCCAGATCGATCGTGGCAAACATCTCGTCAGTGGATCGCAAGCCCAAGATGGCGTTGACCGTCTCCACCGCTTTTTTCTCGTCCATCCCCGCTTGCAGCAGTCGTCGGAGCAATCCGAGGGCTGCATGACTCTCTTCCTGGGCGCGCTGGCCGTTGCCCATACCGTCGCTCAAGGCCACCGCATACTTCCCTGTTCCCAGATTCATGTAGCAATAACTGTCGCCGGACAACCAGTGTCCCCCCTTGGCGGCGCCCGCCACACCGGTCTTGATCTCGTAGCGTTGGGCCGATCCCAACGTGACGACAGTTCCCGATGTCCTGCCCTGGATGACCTTTCGGTAAACGGCGATGGGTTCACCGATGATTTCCGTCAACAACGGCGCGATCAGCTTCCGGCACTCATCCAGTGCATCGCCGTGCGGCAGTGTAACTTCTATTTCCACCTTCCCTTCCTCCAAACTGATCACTTCCACCCGCTGGATGGAAAGACCCAATTCTTCCAGCGCCAGCTGTATCTGCTCTTCTTGTGCGGCGAGCACTTGTGCTTCCCGCCGGATGTCTTCGGCCAAATCGCGCATCACACCTGCCACGCCTTCCAACTGTTCAGACACCAACCGGCGTGCTTCCCGGACCTGCTCCCGCCAATACAGGTCGTGCTCATACAAATCGTACCGCTCTTGGATCAGCGCCAACACCTTGTCCGCTTTGACGCAATGCTCGCTCCACGACCGCGGTGTCCGGAGCTGGCGATCTTTTGGATGCATTTCCACCATCGCCATCAAATCGGTCATTCCCTGATACGTTTTCATCATGTCACGCTCCCAGCATTGCCGGTATCGGTGACACGATTTGCATGTCTTTTCCGTCACATCTCCGAGAAAACGGCTGAAGTGAGCAGTCTCCTGTTGCCGCTGCAAACCGGGGTCCTCCCGGAAACTGCGGGCCAGCTCCACGAAGAGTTCGGTAAACTGATCCACTTTGGCGGCAGTCACATCGCGCAAACGGCGCACATACTCCTGTTGGGAGTGCTGATATTCGTCCGTCCCGGGGATATGACGGGAAATCACTTTGAAAAAGGCGGACGGAGTCAGCCACAACAAGACGATCGCGCTCGCCGACTCGGCAAGAGAAATCCAGGCATGCCATTTCCCTCCCGCATACAGTGACAAAATGGCGGTACCCAGTATGAACCCCACCGTCACACCCCATCGCTTGCCTTCCCGGAAAAGTCCGGCCAACAATCCGGCGAATGCCAGCAAACTGATCTCTCCAAGCGAACGGGGGTCGGACAGGCTGAGAATCATCCCGTTCACCACTCCGACAGCCGCACCCGTCATGCCGCCACCCACCAGCGCCAGCACGAGAATGACATACCGGGACAACACATGGACCGCCGACACGCCTGCTGCCGCCCATCCCATCGCTCCCGTCATCACCGAGCCGATCAATATGACGAGGCAGATCATCTCGTCTTGGCGAAGGGCCATCCTTTTTCGGCGCACGGTGAAAAAGGGCAACGACTGAACGAAAATAAACGAGAGAATGAAGCTCAGCAATACGTCGATTCCGGCCATCATCGCTTGGTACGGTGTCCATCCGCTCCACCAGAAGCGTAACAGGTGGACCCCTGCGCTCGTAGTCAGCACGACAAAAGGGACGTAATTGATCTGTCCCCTTTTCACCCAGGCAAAGATCTTCTGAATCACCAAAAACAGAATAAGTCCTGCGGCTGTTTGTGCCGTGTGTACAGGTTCCCTGGTTGCCGCTCCCGCCATCAGTGCCACAGCCACGGCCGGCCACTGCCTGCGCGACAGTTGGTAGACAACGGCAAGATAGGCGACGGAAAACGGAGATACGGCGTCCAACATCACGGCCCGTCCGAAAAGAAAGCCCATCAGCATGAGTGGGAGGTTCCACACACGCGACCATCGCCTAAGCTTTTGCTTGGTGTCGGGGCTTAAGCGAAACGCTTTTCCGATCGGCCGCATCCAGGTCATCCCCACATCCATCCATCGCATTTGCATCCATCCCACACCTTTCTTGGCTCGTGTGCCACCCATTATAGCGGGGCGAGGATGGGAAAGTTTGTCACAATGCGAAGGTTGTCCAAAAAAATATTCCGACAACATTTGAAAAAGGCATGCTTCCCACAGCTCCGGTTGAAAACGCCGATTCGTTTTTCCTTGCGAAAAAAACAATCCCCCGCCATTTGTCGGCGGAGGGCGGTATTTTTATGTATCACCTTGTCGATATCGAGGACGAATGTCTTGGCTTTGACAAAACTTCTCAATTCATACCAAAACCGCAGCGGCTGAGGGACCGGTTTGTCGAGAGGAAGCGACGGCTTATCCTTCTTCCAAGGGGAACATCGTGGCTTCAGCCAGGTACGTTGGAATAAACTTCTGTTGGGTCTGCAGACGGATCATTTTATCCAGGGTACGCAATGCATGCACTTGCTGGCGTCGTTTGAGCTGTCCTTTTTCGATCGCCGTTGCAAATTCGTCAATATCGATCACATGGTAGCGACCGTCAGGATAAACGATCACGTCCAACAACAGGTCGACCATGACGTACCGCGTGCGTCCCACCTGCCGCATATCCATCACGTCACAGTAATAGTACATGAATTCCCCGTTACGTTGAAACACCTTGGAGATGGTGTATCCCTTGCGGACGAAATAATACGTCAGAAAAATCCGCTTGCCGTCGGGGTTGGGATATTGGGTCGCGAAGCAGTGACGTCCCCGCCAGTCCCTCACCTTTTCTGTATAGGTTTTGTTGATTGTTGTGAATTTAATCTTCTTGATAGAGACATTCACAATACCACTCCCACCAGCCGCTGTTTGACGGCCCCGGATTCCCGGCGGACGCGCCTCGGAACGGACCGGCTTTCAGGATAAATAAAAAAAGGCGAATGGCGCCCTTATGATGAAGGGCCGTTCCCTCGCCTTCCCCTCTCCACATTTGGTAGCGGCGGAGGGCCTCGAACCCCCGACCTCACGGGTATGAACCGTACGCTCTAGCCAACTGAGCTACGCCGCCACATGATCAGTAAGAGGATCCCCCTTACCGGGATATGTTTGGTTGCGGGGGCAGGACTCGAACCTGCGACCTTCGGGTTATGAGCCCGACGAGCTACCAACTGCTCCACCCCGCGTCGGTTGCGAACAGCTTCTATTATATAAACCCTCCGCAACCTTGTCAAGCATGAAATCCCGATATTTCCTCAGTCAATATTTGGATCATGCGGCGGATACAATAAATACTTACTCCGCATTTGCCGGAAGGATTCCAGTCCCTTTTTCCATTGGGCGGCGATTTCACGAGCGGGAACGCCCGCGTCAATTTGCTTGCGGACCTGATCCGTTCCCGTCAGTTTGTCAATCCAGTACGGTTCCTGCGTTTCCCGCCAAGCAAACTGGTCGGGATACAGTTGCTTCACTGTTTGGATGAGTGTCAATCCGGTCAACACCGGATCAAACGTACGGGGATCCTCCACGTAAACCTGCACGCCGCCGACCGTCTTCCCCGTATATTTGGAAAACGTGGGGGTGAAATACGCCTCCCTGAACGACACCCCCGGCAAATTTGCCCGATTCAGTGCATCCGCCAATTTCCATCCTTCGATATAAGGTGCGCCGATCAACTCGAACGGACGGGTCGTGCCCCGGCCTTCCGACAGGTTGGTTCCCTCGATCAATCCCATGCCCGGATAAACCGTGGCCGTATCCAGTGTCGGCATGTTGGGGGACGGCGGAACCCAAGGCAGCCCTGTCTGATCGTACCATTGATTGCGCGTCCATCCTTTCATCCGGATCACCGTCAGTCGCGCCCGTTTTCCTCCCGTTTCCTCAGGCAGGAATTCCCCGTTGAACAACTGGGCCAATTCTCCCACCGTCATCCCGTGGCGGAGCGGGATCGGAAACAAACCGACAAAGGAACGGTATGCGGGGGCCAACACCGGCCCCTCCACCTTTTCCCCGCCGATCGGATTGGGACGGTCCAGCACGATAAACGGGATGTCTGCCTTGGCCGCCGCCTCCATGGCGTAAGCCATCGTATAGATGTAGGTGTAAAAACGGGTTCCCACATCCTGGATATCAAACACCAGCACATCGACACCATCAAACAACGGGACCATCTCATCCGGCGTTTTACCGTACAGATTGACGAACGGCAATCCTGTTCGCGGATCTACAAAGGAGCCGGGAGTTTGACCAGCCTGCTCCGTCCCGCGGACACCATGCTCCGGTCCATACACCTTCACGACACGGATCCCCTTGGCCAGCATGGCATCCAATCCGTGTTGGTAATCTCTGGTCATGCCAGTCGGGTTGGTGATCAGTCCGACGCGTTTCCCGGCGAGGGATTCCGGGTGTTCCAACAAGATTTCCAATCCCGTTTTCACATGACCCCGGTGATGGCTGGTCAAGGATTCTGCTCCGTCGGCCACTTCAGAACCCATCATGCCCAAGGAAAGCAAACCGATCATGGCCATGCTCAGCCAACGTTTGACGTGCATCCCACGTCTCCCCCTTCCGAACAAGACGGTGGTGTGGTTTCAGCTTATTCCGCCCGGCAGTTCCTCGAAACAGTTCTCCGTCATATGCGGGGAATCCTGCTGATTGCCAAAACCTTTCCATGATCGGTGCAGAAAACGGTCCCACTCCTTCGTCATTCTCCCCGATTTACTCCATAAAAAAACCCGCCGCGGTTTGGCAGCGGTTCGAATGATGAAGCTTCTGCATCCCCCTTTTGGGGAAAAGTCCCATTTACCATGGGAACCGTGGTTCCCACAATTGGATGGCAAACTCCATGAGGGCTCCGATTCCCGTCTGCGCTCCGCAGCAACAGCGTTCGTCGCTCCGGGACATTCGGCCTCCGCTCTTACAAGGATGTGGCCGTTTCTGCGTGACGGGATTACCCTCGCTCATTTCGGTGTGAGATAAAGTTCCTCCCGATCGTCTTTTGTATAGCCCAATTTTCTGGCCATCTCATCCATGTACGTATCCGTCTGCATCTGCCGGATTTGTTCCCGCAGTTGCTTCTGGCGCGCTTGCAGTGCGGAGATTTGTGCCCTCTTCTGTGCCAATGCAGCTTCGGCTTCCGAAATTCGTCCCGTCTGGATGATCAGTTCGACGAGAAACCAGACGAGAAACGTGCACATGATCGCCAACCACGCCAATCGACGCCGTCGCGCTTTCGGGGAAATCGGCCGGTGGTCGAGACGATCGGACGATGAAGTTTGTGCCGTTTTCTGGGGTCGAAACGTCACAACATTGTTCGCGGCAGGTTTTCGGATCATGGGCATCATCCCCCTTTCCCCCTGTTTATGGAAAACAGGCGAGTTATCCGGTGCCATGCCGAACGGACCCAATTCAGGCAAGGAATGATACGGGGCCGGACATACCGGGTCCAGGGACGGATCAGCCAGACATCGGCGATCGTGATCCGCCGGATGATCCGAAGAAGCATGAGGAGCAAACGAATCGTCCAGGCCCCCGTGAAGCACAAGGCCGTCCATGCGTATGTGAGCGGCACCCAGAATGTGACATACAGCGTGCGGAGCACAATGCGGATCATCCACTCTGCCAAGCGGATCGTCCAGGAGATCAGCCGGATCATCGTCCGGCTCATCCAGAAATAGTAAAGCACAACCCCGAGGATGACAGCGAGGAAGACATAAAAGCGGAGCACACCCCAATTGCTCCACATCAGCAAGCCAAAAACCAAGCCCGCGGCCACTGTCCAATATAACAGGTCGATGAGCGAAACCACCCATCCTTTGAACCGGAACCGGCCTTTTATCACACGATAGATGTCCAGCAAGACGCCGAGGATGATCCCGGATGCGGTCATCCAGCCCATCGTCAGCCATTGCGCTTCGAGACTCACCGGAACAACCTGCCCAACAAACCTTTCGTTCTTTCCATGCGGGTAGTACCGTCATCCAGGTAGCTCATTTCGTAAAAGCTGCCTTCGATCGACACTTTGCCCTGTTCCAAATCCAAACTTTTGATGTGCAGGTTTTGTCCGCGGATGCCCAAGTAGCCGCACTCCGTATTCAACAGGAATTCCTCGCTGTCAAAACTCTCCACGCTGACCACGCCCGACACGTCCAAAGCGTTTCTCCCGCTCAGCACCACTTCGTGACGGGCGGCTGTATACAATTCGTCGACCATGGCATGTACCCCCTCTCGGTACATGATATGGACGACGTCAAGATGTTAGAACCAAGGCTGTGCTTCCTCCTTGATTCAGCTGCGCCTCTTCCCTCCCGCTCCCGGATGGATGGGAGCAAGGCGCTCGCAGGATGCGGGCCGCCCTGAACAAAACCGACGAACAACGCCGGACAGACGCGATACCAAGGGGTCTCTGCTCCAGATCGTCCGCATTCCCTTTCCGGTGAGCCCCCTCGGGAAGCCGCTCATGGCCGTCCGGTTTACTCCGTCCGGACGCGAATCGTTCCCGCACTGTTCCGGTTCTCCGCTCGATCGGGATCAAGTATTTCGTCCACCCAAGGAAAACATCACCGCCTGACCGAAAAAACAGACTCTATTCTAAGACACTTCTTCCGTCTCGTCCGAAGATGTTTCCGACAGTGTCTCCTCCGATACGATCGTGTACATCTGGCTGGCTTCCGATTTCCGGGAGGTTTCCGCAATGGAGTCAACGCGGACCGTGAGCAGTTTTTTGCCGAAGCGAATGGTGAGTTGGTCGCCGACGGAGACGTTGGTGCCCGCTTTGGCGGGGCGGCCATTGACCTGTACGCGGCCTTGGTCGCACACTTCTTTGGCCAACGTCCGCCGCTTCACCAAACGGGACACCTTGAGAAACTTATCCAGCCGCATCTTACTTTACGGCTTCTTTCAGCCGGCTGCCTGCACGGAAGGCAGGCACCTGGGATTCCGGAATTTCGATCGTCGCCCCCGTCTGCGGATTCCGTCCCACTCGCCCGGAACGTTTGCGCGTTTCAAATGTTCCGAAGCCGATCAGTTGGACCTTCTCACCTTCGCTGAGCGCTTGCGTGATTTCATTTAAAAAATGGTTGATGACCGCTTCAACGTCTTTTTTGGTCATTCCGCTGTTTTGTGCGATGCGGGCAATCAAATCCTGCTTGTTCACTCCACGCTACCTCCTTTTGTCGGGTACTCACTGGTTTACCATTCTGTGCGGAGAAACAAAATCCTGCCCCATAAATGGAAAAATCCATCTATTTCGGCGGCTCACGGTAATGGTTTGCCAGAGGATCATCGTTCATCATGCATTTTTTCTTTGGCTTCCTCCCACCAAGCATCCAGCTCTGCCATCGGAATCTCGGACAGCGGTCGTCCGTCCTCTCTTGCCCGTTTTTCCACCCACTGAAAACGTTTGGTAAACTTGCGGCAGGCCCCGAGCAGCGCTTGTTCGGGGTCCACATCGAAAAAGCGCGCCAGTGCGGAGATGACGAACAGCAGATCACCCAGTTCTTCTTCCCGGTGAGCGTGGTCTTCCGCCCGGAACAGCTCGTCCAGCTCTTCCATCACCTTGTCTCGAACATCTTCGGACGTTTCCCAATCAAATCCCACCTTGGCCGCCCGTTTCTGCAATGCCATTGAACGAAGCAGCGCGGGGAATTGGGAAGAAACACCGTCCAACACGGACCGGGACTCCGGTTGATCCGCCCGCTCCTGCTGCTTGATTTCGTCCCATTTCCGCTTGACGTCCTCCGCCGTTTCAGCCGAGTCGTCGCCAAATACGTGCGGATGGCGGCGGATCAGCTTCTCTGAGAGATTCCCTATCACGTCCCGGATGTCGAATGTTCCTTCCTCCCGGGCAATCTGAGCGTGCAGGACAACCTGCAACAGCACGTCTCCCAGTTCGTCCGCCATCGCGTCAGGGTCCTCTTCAGCCAATGCGTCCAAAAACTCATACGCTTCTTCCAGCAGATATTTGCGCAGACTTTGATGCGTCTGTTTGCGGTCCCACGGACAACCCCCCGGGCCGCGCAAGCGGGCGATGATGTCGGTCAAAGTATCGAAACGACGGTTGAGTACCCTTGCATCGTCCGTTGGCGGAATGTACAACAGGGTAAGGTTGTCGAACCGCTCCTCGCGATCCAGTTGATACAGCGGAACCGTTTCAATCCGCTCCCTCTCCTCTACTCCCAGCGCGCTCGCCACCGTAACCGGAAAGTCGTCCGGATAGACTTCCATCAACGTCAGCTTGATGTCGGAAGCGACCATCCGATCGTACACCTGCGCGATCAGCTGGTGCACCCGCGGATCGAGGCGTTCGGCGGACAGATCGGTCCCGTCCAGGAGGAGGAACCCGTCAATCGGATCAATACCCAGCCGGGCAAACGCCGCGTCGAGGAAACTGGCGCCTCCGCGTACGTCGACCCGGATGTTGTGTCGGGTGGCTTCCTCCCGCAACAGACGTACCGTCCGTTCCGCCACCATCGGGTGTCCAGGCACCGCATACACAACCGGACGGCCCGCTTTGGCCTCGGCCAGCAACCGATCGACGATATCCCGATAGACGGATTCAAAATCGGCGTGTGCTTCATAGATGGAATCGAAGGTAGCGAAACCAAGGCCACGTTCTTTCAACCAATCGACTACCGGATGGTCTTCTGTTCGAAGCCACAATGCATCCGCGCGCTCCAAGACCTCCAATGTCCCCATCGGCAAAGCGGATGCATCACCGAAACCCAAACCGACGATGGTAATGGTTCCTTGCAAAGGAACTCCCCCTTTACATATCAGACCGGCGCCACCGCTCCACCAGCGGAATCAGTTTGGGACCGATCTTCGGCATGTTTTCGAGATCCGCCCTGCTTACGATACCAAAGCGGATCAAAGCAAATCCGTACACGGCCACACCGATGGACACCGAGACCAGCGCAACGACCGTCATCATCAGACGTTCCGGCAGCCACCCCGCCATCATCCACTCCAATCCCCACATCGCGGACCATGACGACAGGCTCATCACGGCCGTCGGTCCGGCAAACGGGAGCAATGCATCCCGCCATTTCCATCCATATCCCATCCGTCTCAGCGTTCGCAAGTTCAACTGGGCCGCCACGCCGTAACCCAACACTGTGGCCAAAGCGGCGCCCCGAATATCCCAGACGGGAATCAACAGCAAGTTGGCCGCCACTTTCACCGCCACACCGATCAACAAATTACGCGCGGGCACATATACGTTGCCCAACCCCTGCAACACGCCGGCCGCCGTCATTTTCACCATGGAAAACAAAGCGGCGAAAGCCAAGATGGACAGCGCGGCCGTTCCCTCTCCATCTTCATACAACATCACATTGGTCGGCCCGGCAACGATCGCCAACCCGACGGAGGCGGGCAAACCCACCATCACTGTCAACCGCAGAGCAGAATTGGAGAGACGGCGTACTTCTTTCTCATCGCGATGAACTCTTTCCGAGGCGATGGCCGGCACCAGCGACAAGGACAATGCACCGGCAAAAAAGGATGCAAATTGGATCAACGGTTGTCCGCGGTCAAAAATGCCTTTGGCCTCAACAGCTTCTGCCGGTTGCCATCCCTGATGCAACAAAATGTTGGTGACGGTAAAGGAATCCGTCAGTGACAATAACGGCAAAACCAAGGACCCCAAGCAGATCGGCAGTGACAATTCCAACAGTTGACGGGCAATTTGCCATTCATTTTCACGTTGATCGCGAGCGGGTCCCCGGTGTGCGGCTTGCCCGCGCAAATGTCGGTTCCACGTGATCAGCAGGAACACCAATGCAGCCGCCGCACCGGTAAACGCGCCAAACATTGCCCCAGCACCCGCCATCACGACACCCGCTCCGGTGGTCATAAACCACCACGCGGCAATCAAGATGGTGGCGACGCGCACCAACTGTTCCATCACCTGGGAAACCGCCGTGGGCATCATGTCCTGATGTCCTTGAAAATAGCCGCGGATGACGGATACAACCGGTACCACCAGCAATGCAAACGACACGGTCCGGATCGGGACCGTAAGCAGTTGTTGACTCCCCATCCACGCGGCGATCATTTCTGCTCCGGCAAACAACAAGACAAACAAACAGAATCCGGTCATACTTAGGATGACCGTTGCCACGCGGAAAATCCGTCCGGCCGCATCACGATCCCCCTCAGCCAGACGTTCGGATACCATCTTGGATATCGCCGTGGGAAATCCGGCGGTGGCAAGCAACAACAAGGTACTGTACAACGGATATACCTGCTGGTAGACGAACAACCCCTCATTGCCCGTGATGTTTTGGTAGGGCACTTTGTACAATGCCCCGAGCAGTTTGGACACGAAAGCGGCGGCACCCAGAATGGCCGCCCCTCGGACGAAGGAATAACCCCGCGACATGATGATCTCCTTTCCCGTCCGCCTCCAGACACCCAACAAAACGAAACTGCCGACAACGGGATTGTCAGCAGTCGATCGGATCTTTGATATTGTAGCATGAAACCAACCGCCTGACTACCGAACGGAGAACCGGAACCGCATTGAAGTCCGGGCAAAACCTTTTTTACGACGTGTCCGGCAATTCCGTTAAGGGGGCAGTGTTTTCCCGGGTGAGGACAGACCCAAGACCGACAGATCGAACAATCGGACGCAGGAACTCACCGCGTACAATTTCATCCAAGCGAGACGCACTTTTCCCGCGTCCGATCCTCCCCGGTTACACGCGGCCATGATCCGTTTCCTTGCAAGGGCGCAGTTGGAGCGAACGGGGAAAGCATCACGGAAGGTATTGCCAGCACGCTCCAAGCAGATCGGATACGACTTGGTCAGATACGATTCCAAGCGCAAAGAAAAAGCAGGCTGTAGCCCGCTCAGAGTGTTGGATCCACTGCCGTTACTTGCTCCACACGGCTGACACCAATGACACTCCATGTCACCGTGGGTTTCTCACTTCATCCGGGTGACCAACCCACTTCCATCCGCGACAGCTTGGTCCCAGCCTGGATAAACGATATCCCTCCAAGTCATTGCTCCATCTGCTTACCCAAAAATCCGGCGGCCGTCCCCGCAATCTTCACTTCCAGGTCTCCCATGCGCACGCCTTCTTTTTTGGTCAGGAGGATCACGGCGCCGATCGGGTCCCCGCCCGCGATGATCGGTGCCACCACGTACGATTGATATGGTTCAGGCATGTCACGAATCAGTTCTGCCCGGGTAGGATTGGCTTCCAAAAGGGTGCGTCGCTGATCCATGCAGGATTCCACCAGGCTGCCCACCGGTTTTTCCAGATAATCTTTCTTGGAGGCGCCGGCGACGGCGATCACGCTGTCCCGATCACAGATCAAGGTGACATGTTGAAGATTTTCAAACAAGGATTCCGCATACTCTTGAGCAAAATCCCCCAACTCACCAATGGGGGAATATTTTTTCAAGATCACTTCTCCGTCACGATCCACAAAGATTTCCAATGGGTCTCCTTCCCGAATGCGAAGCGTCCGGCGAATTTCCTTTGGAATGACCACACGACCCAAATCGTCGATGCGCCGGACGATGCCGGTTGCTTTCATCTGTCGTGATGCCTCACTTTCGTCGATGATTTTTCCGGATCAGGCCTTGAATGTCTGAAACGTCCTATCCGCCCATAGTATTCATCTGCTTCCAATTAATTATGCGGATAGGCCCTCACGAAACAATACAGGAGGTATTTTCCAATAGGGCATCATTCGACTTTTCAAACCGCAAGAGGTGCCCAGATCATCGATCAGCACACCGATATCAGGCTGGGAACGATCCAGGATAACCGGTTCCTTGCCCTGCCACTTTTCGTGCCGCGTTGATCCCGGCCATCGGTTTCTTCGTAACAGGATTGATCTGTCCGGCAGTGAACTGGTTATCCACCAACTTGGGCTTCAAGCTGGACCACAGCCAGAGTCGCACAACGGGAAAACCACTCCCTGAAAGAGGTGGCTGTTTTCCTGCGAGCCGATCGACCGACAGAGGAGCGGGCGGGAAACGGATCTCCTGAATCACGAACGGCTCCAACAACTACAAAAAAAGCCCGCAGGATTTTGTTGAAATCCTGCAGGCTCCCTTTGGATTTCATGCTTGCTTCACTGCATCCGCCATCGAATCCAGCCAACCCGGGCGACAGCCGCGGTCATCATTGACTGGGGGCGGCGGGCTGACCCTGTCCGCCGGTCGTTCCCGATCCCGGAACGGTCGGTTGCGATTCTTTCGGCAGGTTCCACTTGGACACCTTTACGTTTTTGTTCAGGTACTCCTTGTAATACTTTTCAACCAGCATTTGTTTCACTTCGTCTTTGACCTGGTCAAACGGTTGCTTTTTCCGCTCCGTCACCTTGATGATGTGGTAACCGTACATCGTTTTGACCGGGTCGCTAATTTTGTTCAACGGGAGGGTTTTCACCGCATTGGCGAATTCCGTGGCGAAATCCTCCGGTTTGCCTTCGATGAGGCCTCCCGAATTTTTGGAGCCGGGATCATCCGAGTACTGCTTGGCCAACTGGGTAAAGTCCCCGCCCTTCTCCAATTTCTGCTTTACTTCCAGCGCCCGCTTCTTTGCATCAGCGTCGGAACGCTTGCCGTCCTGAACGGATATCAAAATGTGATTGGCCTTCACGGTATAAAACTGATCCGATTTGTCGTATTCGGCTTTCAACTGCTCGGGTTTCAACTGCTTCTCAAAGTAGGAGGAGACCTTTTCCCCCCGAATGATGAACGCCTTCAACTGGGGTTTGGTAAACCCCGCTTTCTTCAAAATCTGATCGAAGGATTCCTTGGGATTGCCCAAGGATTGTTTGACCTGTTCCTCCATCTTTTTCAGTGTTTCATCCGCTTTTTTCTGGAACTCCGCACTGTCCCCCACTTGACGGGCGACCATCATTTCCCCGATGTATTGCTTGGCGATTTCCTGTTTCATGCCGGGCATTTGGATCATCATGGAGACTTGCGGCTGAAAAAAGCCGAGAATGTTCAGATACAGATTGAACTCGCCTTCGGTCACTTTTCCACCGTTGTATTCCGCGATCACCTTTTTGCTGTCCGTCTTCAGCGGGAAAGCGGCTTGTCCGGCCGGATTTTGTTTTTGTCCGGAGGTGGATTGATCTTTATCCGCTCCACATGCCGTGGCAAAGATCGACACCATCAGCAGAAGCACCAACAAGGCCGCGAGGCCTTTATTCATTCGCCGCATTTTGAATTGCTCCTTTCGTTTTGGGAACCGCTTCATATTTTATCAGAAAACGCTCAACCATTTCCAGCGCGTCGGCCGGAGACAGGCCCGCGGTCTTGAAGATGATGCCGATCCGCTGACCGGACGACAGGCGGACGCGTCCCGGAAACTCCTGCGCCAGCCGGAACAGGCGTTGCCCATCCACCACCTGGTTTTGATCCGGATGCAGACGGATGGCGATTTCCTGTCCCTTCTGCTGAATCTCCTCGATCCCGTATTTCAACGCGTAAGCCCGGATCCGGGCGATGCGCAACAGGGTTTGTACCGGTTGGGGCAAATCTCCGAACCGGTCCTCGATCTCTTCTTCGAGATCGCGTGCTTCTTCCAACGTGTGTATGGCGCGAATCTTTTTGTACAGCTCGATCTTTTGTTTCTCGTCCGGAATGTAATCCGAAGGCAGATAGGCGTCGGCATTCAGTTCGATCTGCGGCTCCAGCGGCTGCTCCTGTTGTTCCGTGCCTTGCAATTCGGCGATCGCTTCTTTCAGCATCTGAGAGTACAATTCAAAGCCGACACTGGCGATATGCCCGTGCTGTTCAGCTCCCAACAGATTCCCCGCACCGCGGATCGCCAAATCCCGCATGGCGATTTTGAAACCGGAACCCAGTTCGGTAAACTCCTTGATTGCTTGCAGTCGCTTTTCTGCCGTTTCGGTCAGCACCTTGTCCCGCTGATAAGTGAAATAGGCGTAGGCGATCCGGTTGGACCGACCGACACGACCCCGCAACTGGTAGAGCTGCGACAAGCCCATTTTGTCCGCATCATAGATGATGAGCGTGTTGACGTTGGGGATATCCACCCCTGTCTCGATGATCGTGGTGCTGACGAGCACGTCGTATTCTCCGTCAAGGAAATCCAGCATGACGCGCTCCAGTTCCGTTTCAGGCATTTGCCCGTGCGCGACGGCCACGCGCGCTTCCGGCACCAATAACCGGATTTGCTCCGCCATTTGCTCGATTCCCTGCACTTGGTTGTAAAGGAAATACACCTGCCCGTCACGCGCCAGCTCCCGCTCGATCGCTTCCCGCACCAATGCGGCGGAATACTCAAGGACATATGTCTGCACGGGGAAACGGTTTTCCGGCGGCGTTTCAATGACGGACAAATCGCGTACCCCCATCATCGCCATGTGCAGGGTGCGCGGAATCGGAGTGGCCGTCAGCGTGAGTACGTCGATGTTGTGCTTCATCTGTTTGATCCGCTCTTTGTGTTTGACGCCGAACCGCTGTTCCTCGTCGATGATCAAAAGTCCCAGATCCTTGAACTGCACGTCCTTGGACAACAGGCGATGCGTACCGATGACGATGTCAACCGTGCCGTTCTTGACGCCTTCGATCGTCTCCTTTTGCTCCTTGCGCGTGCGGAACCGGCTCAGCACGCGGATTTCCACCGGAAAACCGGCAAAGCGCTCCTTGAACGTCTCATAGTGCTGTTGCGCCAAAATGGTGGTGGGTACCAGCACCGCCACCTGTTTGCCGTCCATCGTCGCTTTGAACGCGGCGCGGATGGCCACTTCCGTCTTCCCGTAACCCACATCGCCGCACAACAGTCGGTCCATCGGCTGGGGCTTTTCCATATCCGCCTTGATCTCGCGGATGGACCGCTCCTGATCGGGCGTCTCCTCATACGGGAACATCGCATCGAATTCCCGTTGATAGGGGGTGTCCGGAGAAAAGGCGAAGCCTTTGGCCGCCTGCCGTTTGGCGTACAGTTTGATCAGATCGTTGGCGATGTCTTGTACGGACGACCGTACTTTGTTTTTGACCTTGCTCCACTCGCTGCCACCCAAGCTGTACACTTTGGGCGTTTTTTCCTCTGCGCCGACATATTTCTGCACTTGGTCGATCTGATCGATCGGAACGTACAGTTTGTCGTTTCCGGCGTATTGGATCAAGAGATAATCCTTGTGCAATCCGCCCACGTTGAGCGTCTCGATTCCCGCATATCGCCCGATGCCGTGGTTGACGTGAACGACATAGTCGCCGGGTTGGAGCTCTTGGTAATCCTTGATCTTTTCGGCGTGGCTCATTTTGGCGGGGCGGCGCATCCGGCGCTGTTTCTGGGTAAATACCTCCCCTTCGGTCACCACCGCCAGCTTGATCGCACTCAATTCAAATCCGTTTTGCAAAGAGGTGATGCGCACGACGGGCCGACCGGCAAACGGAGGTGCATCCACACGGTCGTGCTCCAGCTCCATCCCGTAATCGGCCAACACCCGCTTCAACCGTTCCGCCCGCTCCTCGCTGCTCGCGGTGAAAATGACGCGGAACTTGGACTTTTGCCACCGCTCCCACTCCGTTTTGAGCACATGCATCTGTCCGTGAAACTGTTGCATGCTCCGACAGATGAACTGTACGACGTTTTGCGGTTGGAATCCCTGCACCTGCCGCATAAACAACGACAGAGCGATCCGCGGATGTTTCACGCGAAACAGGCATTCCTCGTAAGAGTGGGAAATTTTTAGCTGAGGCAGAAACTCTCCCTGCTGCAACAAGGCGGTCTGCCATTCCCCTTCTTCCCGCTCCATCTGACGGGCGGTCTCCATGATCCGGGCCGGTTCGTCCATTACCAGCACGGTGTCTTTGGGCATGTAGTCCAGCAAACTCTGACAATCCGGATAGATGAGCGTGATATATTTATAGATGCCGGTAAACCATTGTCCCGATTTCAACTGTTCGATTTCCCAACCGATTCCTTCTATGAGCTTCTTTTTAAGCGCGGGGTCCTTGACAGCCGAAAGACGTTCTTCCAGGAAGCCCGCCGCTTTTTCTCCCGCCTGATACAACCTTTCAGCATCGGCGAACAATTCGCGGGCCGGCGGGATCAACACCTCTTCCCATTTGTCGTAGGAACGTTGATCTGCTGCGGAAAACGGCCGAATCGAATCCAGTTCGTCTCCAAACCACTCCATGCGGACCGGGTCCTGGAATGTAACCGGATACACGTCCAAAATCCCGCCGCGAACGCTGAATTCACCGGGTTTCTCCACCATTTCCACCCGTTCGTAACCGATTTTGACCAGTTGATCCACCAACGGGTCAATCGGCCGTTCCTCTCCCACTTTCAACCGGATGTGACTGGCCTTCACCGTGGTTTGGGGCGGAAACAGCTTGCGCAATCCGGCAAAAGGCACGACAAAAACGCCGGTAAATCCGCGCGAGAGACGGGACAACACATCTACCCGTTCCCCGAGCGTCTCATCTCCGGCGAGCGCGATTTCCGTCGTGACCAATTCGTTGGCGGGATACAACATCACCTCTTCTTTCGGCAACAGCTCGTACAAGTCTTCCACCGCTTTTTGCGCCTGGTTCAAGTTGTGCGTGACCACCATCACCGGCTGTCCGATTTCACGGTACAAGGAAGCCACATACAACATCCGTGCAGTTCCCGTCAGTCCCGCGACCATTTGCTCGGACAGCCCCATTCTCAATCCTTCCACTGTGGACTGAAAATCCTTGTCCTCTCGAAACAAGTGTATCAAGGGCTTCACGTCGTTTCGGCCTCCTTTCTGCGAGCGCCTTTTTCTCACCAATACAAAAGAAGCCTTAGCTGGGGCAGCCAAGGCCGTTCGTTCCTTTCTATCGGCTGATTTGGCATCGTTCTCCCCGTGCCAAAACCGTTATTTTCCATCTGCGGTAATGTTCCAAGCCGACAAATGAAACTTCTCACTGCAATGGCCGGGGCAACAGAGACAATTCCGGTGAACGGTTCAGCATCTCCTGGCACGTTTCACAAACTACCTTTACCAGGGTGCCGCCATCCATATCATCAGATATTATATCCTTCCGTTCATCAGGGGTCAACCAATGAAACCCTAACTGCCATTCTGTAATATTTTCTGCCGACAGTTGACCGATCGTCTGATCGCAAATTCTGCAAACGTATCTGATTTCCATGTTATGCCTCCCGCTCCGAAGATATTCTGCTATAGTATCACCGGATTGGGAGGGAATCATAAGCAAATCATTGATTGAATTCGTTCATCGCGATCAGGAAGGAATCCGTCTCCACCCAACGCGACACAGCATCCGCCGCACGGCGTACGGCCGATAGGATGGTGTCCTGTTCACGGGGAGCAAACGGAGACAGCACATAGTCGGGAATCGGTTGCGGTGTCTCCGGTCTGCCGATGCCGATCTTGATCCGCTTGACCGATTGCGTTCCCAGGTGCTGGATAACGGACTTCACTCCGTTATGCCCTCCGGAACTGCCCTTGAGCCGGAGACGAAGTTGACCGAGCGGCAAGTCCAGGTCATCGTAAATGATCAGGACATCTTCCACAGTGCATTTCAACCAATCCATCGCCGGGCGCACCGATTCCCCGGACAGGTTCATGAATGTCATCGGCTTGAGCAATGTGACGGTTTCCGTCCCCACCCGTCCTGTACCGCTCAACCCGTTCCATTTGTTCTTGTTGACCGGAATCCCCCATTGCTCACTCAGCCGGTCAATCACCCAAAATCCGACGTTGTGTCTCGTATTCTCGTAACGGGGGCCGGGATTCCCCAAACCGACAATCAACTTCACAAACCATCCCTGCCTTTTCATCATATCCTCCATCAATGAGACAGGCGCAACCCTCAGGCTGCGCCTGTTTTTCATCCGGCACATGCAGCGGTGCGGTCACATGTTTTTTTAACTGTTGACAGTCGCTGTTTCCACAGCCGACTCCGCTTCGCTTTCTCCTTCGTCCGTACCCGCCACTTGCGGTCGCGTCACGGCGGCCACGACCTCATCAGGATCAGACAACAGTTTCACACCGTCCGGCAATTTGACGGCCTGCAGGGTGACGGTGTCACCAATTTCCAGTTCGCTGACGTCCAAGGTCAAGACCTCAGGAATCCGATCAGGCAATGCGCGGATTTCCACCTCACGCAACTGCTGTTGCAGCACCCCGCCTACTTTCACCCCTTTCGGCTCCCCTTCGAGCACCAGAGGCACTTCCGTATCGATCGGCTCGTCCATTTCCACGGCGTAGAAATCCACGTGCAGCAATTTATCTCTCAATTCATCCCGTTGCCATTCGCGTATGATGACCGGGTATGTTTGATCATCCAGTTCCAGTTGAATTACAGAGGTCGCGGCACCTTGTTGCAAGCAGCGCGCCAATTGCACTTCGTCCACATGCAGCAATTGAGGCTCTATTTCTTTGCCGTAGAATACCCCCGGTACGCGCCCTTGCTTACGCAACTTTGTTTTCAGCGCTTTCGGTCGTGCTTCTCGGCGTTGTGCTTGAATCGTCAGTGCCATCGCAAATCCCTCCGTCAAAAAAGATTTGCCATACATATCATTTATCCGGATAACGAGGGATTGAAACATGCAACTGACATCCGCACACCTCAAGTCCGGAATCGGTCTTCCCGTCTCAAGTCCACATCAGGATCGGCTCGCCTGGCGACTTGACCCCTCGGCTGAAAGCACCTGGGACACTTCCCGGTGGCCGTGGATTTCCCGCTTCATCCGGCGCGGCATCCACGATGGCCGTCCAAGCCTGGGTCAACGTCTCAGGTTGATCACGGTCAGTCAAACAACTTGCTGACGGACAGTTCCTCATGAACGCGGATAATTGCTTCACCGATCAGAGATGCCACAGACAATACCTTGATTTTGTCCAGCTGTTTTTCCTTCGGCAAGGGAATGGTGTTGGTGACGACCATTTCCTTGATGTTGGCTTGCCGGATCCGATCAATCGCCGGACCGGAAAAGACCGGGTGCGTGCAGCAGGCGTAGACTTCTTTGGCTCCCTGCTCCAGCAAAGCATTGGCAGCCAGCGTGATCGTCCCCGCAGTGTCGATGATATCGTCGATGATGATCGCTTTTTTGCCCTTTACATCCCCGACGATGTTCATCACTTCGGCGACATTGGGTTCCGGACGCCGTTTGTCAATGATGGCGATCGGCGCTTCCAGTCGCTCGGCCAACTTCCGCGCCCGGATCACACCACCGTGATCGGGGGAAACCACGACGACATCATCCAATTTCTTTTTGATGAAGTAGTCGGCCAAAATGGGCACACCCAACAAATGGTCCACCGGAATATCAAAAAAGCCCTGGATCTGGTTGGCATGCAGATCCATGGTAATCACCCGGTCCGCGCCCGCCGTCTCGATCAGGTTGGCAACCAGCTTGGCCGTGATCGGATCACGCGCCCGTGTTTTGCGGTCCTGGCGCGCATACCCATAGTATGGGATCACAACGTTGATGGTACGAGCAGATGCCCGTTTGAGTGCATCCACCATCACCAGCAGTTCCATCAGATGCTGGTTGACCGGGTGGCAGGTGGATTGGATGACATAGACATCCGACCCACGAACGCTTTCGTCCAATTTGACGTGAATCTCTCCATCACTGAATTTTCCCACTTCGGCGTCTCCCAGTGGTACGCCGATGTGATCGGCGATTTCCCGGGCCAAACCGGGATTGGAATTACAGGTAAACAACTGCAAACGTGATTGACGAAGTTGAGACATGGGTGAACGATCCTCCACTTTTGATGGTAGGCTGGTTATTTGCCGTGCTTGTCTTTCAGTTTTTTCGCATACTCCGGCTTGTTGGTCTGCCGTTCGCGCGCAATGGCCAAGGCATCGCTTGGCACGTCATTCGTGATAGTTGAACCGGCAGCCACGTAAGCCCCTTTGCCTACGGTTACCGGAGCGACCAGGTTGACATTGCAGCCGATGAACGCACCATCCTCGATGATGGTTTTGTGCTTGTTCACACCGTCGTAGTTGACGGTCACCGCACCGCAACCGATGTTGACGCCCTCTCCCACATCCGCATCACCGACATAGCCCAGGTGCGATACCTTCGATCCCTTCCCGAGGCGAGCGTTCTTAATGTCGACAAAACAGCCGACTTTCGTGGACGATTCGAGATGGGAACCGGGTCGTACATAGGCGAACGGACCGACGGTCGCTCCGTCGTCTACCCGAGCGTCTTTCAGCACCGAATATTGAATGTGCGCACCGTCACCGACGACAACGTCGGTCAGATCGGCCTGGGGACCGATCACGCATCCTTCCCCGATCACCGTACCGGCTCGCAGATGGGAACCGGGATGAATCACGGTGTCAGCCCCGATTTGCACATCCGCTTCGATGTAAGTGTTGGCCGGATCGATCACAGTGACCCCGTTCATCATATGTGCCTTCAGAAGCCGGCGTCTCATGATCGCTTCCGCTTCCGCCAACTGCACCCGGTTGTTCACCCCGTGGGCTTCATCCGGGTCGTCGATGATTTCCGCCCCGATATGCTTCCCTTTCTTCTGTAGAATGGTGATCACATCAGGCAGATAGTATTCGCCTTGCTGGTTGTCGTTGTTCACTTCCTTCAGCGATTCGAACAGCAGACGGTTGTCAAAACAGAACGTACCGGTATTGACCTCCCGAATCAGCCGTTCTTCCTCAGTGGCATCCTTGTGCTCCACAATCCGTACCACGCGGCCGTCTTCACCACGAACCACACGGCCGTACCCCGTCGGATCAGCCAGTTCGGCCGTCAACACGGTGGCAGCCGATTGCCGTTCCCGATGGCTGCGGACGAGCCGCTCCAGCGTATCCGCCGTGAAGAGCGGGTGGTCGCCGTTGAGTACGAGCGTCGTACCTTCCTTGTCCGCCAAAATCCCTTCCGCCTGACGGACCGCATGCGCCGTTCCCAATTGCTCTTCCTGCAATACGAAGGTGGCGCGATCACCGACATGGGCTTGTACCGATTCGGCGTGATGCCCGACAACCACGATGGTTTGAGCCGTTCCCAAACGCTCCAGTTGGTCCAGAATATGATCGATAATCGCTTTGCCGCATACCGGATGCAAAACCTTGTGCTTGCGCGATTTCATCCGCGTTCCCTGTCCAGCGGCCAGTACGATGGCAAAAAGATCACTCATGTGGGTCGCACCCCCGTTTTTCCTACAAAAACTCCATTCTGACTATATCCCAAAGCAAACGGGAATGCAACAAGGCTGCGGTGTGAAGAGTTTGCCAATCCGACGACAAAAAAGTATCCCGCATGGCGCGGGATCAAAGAGTTTGGCCAGGGCGAATTTCGTCAAACCAGAAACCGTTTCCACTCCATGCCTCGCGAATGACGCAATCAAAGGGCAGTCACTGCCTCATCCGACCACACGGACGGGCATCCCAATATGTAAGAGTGACCGGTGACTCGGTTCAAGCATCCAAAGGATAAACGTCCGCTTTCATCTCCAATTCGCCGGCGCGTTCATATTCCGCAAGTACGGCAGCTTCGATTTTTTCCCGGGTCGAAGGCGAAATGGGGTGGGCAATGTCGCGGAACTCGCCGTCCGGCGTACGCTTGCTGGGCATCGCAACAAACATGCCGTTGTTTCCGTCAATGACGCGGATGTCATGGACGACAAATTCTCCGTCAATCGTAATGGAAGCGATCGCGCGCATCCGTCCTTCACGGTTGACACGGCGCAGACGAACGTTTGTAATTTCCAATCGGATTCACCACCCATTTCCATATAGATGTCCACTCACCTATTCTTCATGGGTGATGAAAATCCTTCAATTTCACACCAAGAAAATGGATTTTTTTGTTGAATTCAATCGACAATTGCCACTGCTTCAATTTCCACCCGCACATCTTTGGGAAGACGCGCTGCCTGCACGCATGAGCGGGCGGGGTGTGGTTCCTCGAAATACTGTGCATAGACTTCATTCACTTGTTGAAAATCTTCCATGTCAGCCAAAAAGATCGTTGTCTTTACCACCTTGCTCAGGTCGGTTCCGGCGGCTTGCAGTACAGCCTGCAGGTTCTTCATCACCTGATGGGTCTGCTCCACGATTCCGCCGTCGACCAGTTTGCCTTCCGGTGTCAGTGGAATCTGCCCCGACGTGTACACCATGTTGCCAGCCAGAATCGCTTGCGAATACGGCCCGATCGCTTGCGGAGCCGCAGCTGTTTGGATTCGCTTCATCCGATCTCCCACCCTTTCTCAAACAGGTTACCCAATTGTACATCCACCGTCCGTTTTTTCTCGTCAATCGACTTGATTTTGGCCAGCGACACCACATTTTCCACCAGACGCTCCTGGGCGGCCGATTCCACCAGTACGCCGGCACCGACCACTTCCGCCTGAAACTCGGAAAGCAAATCGATCATCCCGCGAATGGTGCCACCCGCTTTCATGAAATCGTCGATGATCAACACGCGTGACCCTTCCTTCAATGAGCGGCGCGATAAAGAAAGGGTACGAATGCGCCTGCTGGACCCGGACACCGTATTGACAGTCACCACCGAGCCTTCCGTCACCCGGTTTCCCTGGCGCACGATTGCCACCGGTACACCCAGATGCATGGCGGCCGCCAATGCCAGGGGAATCCCTTTCGTTTCCACCGTGACAACGGCATTCACCTGTTTTTTGGCAAACACGGATGCCCAAATCTGCCCGATATCGCGCAGTAGTACCGGTTGTCCCAACAAATCGGACATATACAGAAAGCCACCCGGTAAAATGCGGTCAGGATTGGACAGCTCACGGCAGAGTACCCTCATTACTTCCTCCGCTGTTTTCCTGTCCATACCCGGAATGTAGCGAACACCGCCTGCCGCACCGGCCAATGTTTCCAGACCGCCTTGACCCGTGGCGCTCATCACCTCATGGATGATGGTCAGATCCTCGCTGATGGACGATTTCGCTGTATCGTACCGCTCAGCAAACGTACTGAGCGGGATGAGACGATGCGGATGCTGGATGAGCTGACGCGTCATGTCGACGATGCGTGCGCTCCGCTTCCATTTGTTCATTCCCTACCCCCCATAAAAACCGAATATACAATTAAGAAATATATCATATCGTTCGGCTTTTATCAAGCAAAAGAGGTCGGTTTGAGCCTAATATACGGACAGCATATACTTGACGGCAAAAACCCCGCAAACCGTTGACAATACGACGCGCCCGTGATTCGCGATCGACCAGGCCGAACACGGTGGGACCGCTTCCCGACATCAACACGCCGTCGGCACCGAACTGCTGCATCTTCTCTTTGAGACGCCGCACTTCGGGATACATCTGCATCGTCACTTCTTCCAAAACGTTACCCAAGTGCCGGCAGATGCCCCGATAATCTCCTTGCTCCAGCGCCCGAATCATCGCCTCCGTATTCGGTCTGCGCTCAATCCGGTCCACGCGCAGCGCCTGAAACACTTCCGCCGTAGATACACCGTGCCGGGGCTTGGCCAATACGACCCAGCAAGGCGGCGGCGACGCAACGGGTGTCAGGATTTCCCCCCGGCCTTTGGCCAACGCCGTTCCGGACCAGACACAAAACGGGACATCCGACCCGATCTCCGCTCCCAGCTCGGCCAATTCTTCCAAAGACAATCCCAACCGCCACAACCGGTTGAGACCGCGTAATGTGGCAGCGGCATCGCTACTGCCGCCCGCCAGTCCGGCGGCCACCGGAATCCGTTTGTGAATCGTGATTTTGACACCGCGGGTGATCCCCGTTCGTTGCCGGAGCAAATCGGCCGCCCGATAAGCCAAATTGCGTTCGTCCTGTGGAATGAGGCCGGAGGAATTCTCCAACACGATGTCGTCACCGTCGATGTCCGCCAATTCAATCCGATCGGACAAGTCGATCGTGGTCATCACCATTTCCAATTCATGATACCCGTCTTCGCGCTTATGTAGGGCGTCCAAAGTCAAATTGATTTTTGCCGGTGCTTTTTCCGACACTTCCATCTACCCTGCCTCCCCTCTTGCCGCCACTTTGGACCCACCGTCCCGCAAAGTGCCACTCGGTCACGACCGCATTTTCCGCAAGTGTACTTATTGTATCACGTTTCGGGAAGATGTAGGTAATGTGCGGGAAAATCCCCGGCGAGACGAAAAAGGTTGGGGAGAAGTCCCCAACCCGGTCCGCGGCTATTTTTTGGCCAAGCTCGCTTCCGCGATCTCAATCGCCCGTTTCACCATGTTCCCTGCGTCACGAGCCTTGATCCCGCCCCAGCCTTCCTTCTGGACCACGTCATAAAAGCCCAGTTCCTTTGCGATTTCGACCTTCAAGGCCTCCGACATGACGCCGCCTCTACGTGCCATGCAGATACCCCCTTTGCGTTGACCGCGGACTGTACTTAGTATCTGCATTTGGGCTTGATTTTTTGCGAGGAAAAAATAAAATAGAACACGTCACCGTGTTCTATTAGCTTTTGACGTATTTGACACGAACCTGCTGATCGTCTTCATAGACGGTCAGCTCCACTGACTCTGTCAAGATGTCCGCGTAACTGTATGAAACGCGTTTGAAAGCGTGTTGGTCTTCGTCCAACTTCACAATAAAAACGGAGGGATACGTTTCCTCCAACACGCCGGTACGCTCGATGGTTTTGCGGCGACCGCTGTTTGCTTTGAGGCGAATGCGGTGTCCGATGTAACCATCCAGCGTTTGTTTGATTTCAGTCAGCGCGTTTTTGCCCACGAGACGACCACCTCACTTGAATTTTATTATATCAAGCGAGGCCTCATTTGTCAAACGAACACACGATTATAGCAGTGGGACAAAGATCTTGTCAATGTTTTTTGCGAAACTTTTTTCATAACTGGAAAAAACCATTTATACCCAACGGCTTTATTTGGTAAATCGGTCCGCCACCGCACTGGCCGCAAACGCATCCGGTTTGATCTTGGCCGTGTATCCGACGGACGTCACCCAGCCCACGACCTCCTGAATCAACGTCCGCGTCTCCCCATGTTTCCCCACATCCAAGTGGATCTCCACCGGGATGTCTGTCGACACTTCCAGCAAACCGTGTTGTTTCAACTGCTCCATGCAGTCCAGGCTGTACTCCGTCTCCTTGTAGATCCGATACCGCAAGTCAAACATCGGGCGGGAGCGCTTGCGTGCATAGTAAAACAAGGCTCCCTTGCCGACGCGTTGGACGATGATGGCCGTGACAAACAAGGTTTCCTGTTGGTTGGTCTGTGAATCGGTTCCGATGACCACTTTGTATCGGGCAGAGCGATCTGCTTCCATATACTGGCGCATATCGGCAATGACTTCTTCGATGGTGAACCGCCCTTTTCGAGGATGGTAGAAGTTCAATGGCCTTTCCTCCATGTCCCGCCGAGCTTTCAGCCCGGGTCAATGAGACTGCTGACAAAGTGACGCGAAATTTTTCACGATGATTTGTCAACAACTTGATCCATTCCGTTCGGTTCCCACATGAGCAACCAGACCATCCGCCAAACGAGCGAATTCCTCCAAACTCAATGTTTCTCCCCTGCGACGCGGGTCAATCCCCGCTTCCTCCAACCATCGATTGAGTGCTTCCTTGTTTATCCCATCCGACAACAAAGTCGAAAGTGCATTGGACAGTGTCTTTCTGCGTTGATTGAACGCCGCCCGTACCACGCGGAAGAACAGTGCTTCGTCACGGACGTGGACGGCGGGTTCCGGCCGAACGGAAAGACGCACGACGGCCGAATCGACATTGGGACGCGGCACAAACACATGCCGCGGCACAGTTGCCACCCAGGAGACTTCCGCGAAATATTGTACCGCAACCGTCAGAGAACCGTAATCCTTGGTTCCCGGTTTGGCACGCAACCGCTCGGCCACTTCTTTCTGGATCATGACCACAATATGGGTGAGCGGCAAACGTTCTTCCAATAGACGCATCAGAATCGGAGACGTGATGTAGTACGGCAGATTGGCCACCACAGCGTATTTGGCCAACCCGCTCAGATGCTCCCCGATTAACCGGCGGTAATCCACCTTCATGGCGTCGCCGTGAACGATGGACACGCGGCTTTTCCCTTGAAATTGTTCACGAAGGATCGGTACCAAGCGGTCATCCAGCTCCACCGCTACCACACCGCCGGCGGATTCGGCCAGCCGCTCGGTCAACGCGCCGATCCCCGGCCCAATTTCAATGACGCCCGTTTCTCCGTCCAGTTCCGCCGCACGAATGATTTTTCCGATGACATGGGCATCTGTTAGAAAGTTTTGCCCCAAACTCTTTTTTAATGCGATTTGATGGCGTGACAATAATTCACGGGTTCGAGCGGTGATGGGTTGTTGTTCCACCTTGTTCCTCCTTCTCCGCTTGGATCAGCGCTTGCCGAAACTCCGACCGGGTGATGCGAAACATTTGAATGCGGCGAAAAAACTGCCGGGCATTGGCATAGCCGATCCCCAAATGCCGCCCCATGGCTTCTCTGAGGCGACGGGCACGGACGCCGCCGGCCAATCCCGCATCCAGGTATTCTATCCACGTCACCTCACCGTTACCTTCGGATTCCGTTTCACACCGCACCTCGGACAATGCTCGCCGGATTGCTTCCGGGGAAGCGTGCTCCACTCCGATACCGTCTTTGCCGGTGGCTTCCTCCCTCGTCAGAAATGCGTGCTTGCAACCCTCCACCCTTTGCGAAATGATCCGGCGGATGCGTTCACCCGCACCATCCGGGTCGGTCATGATGATCACACCGCGCTTGGCTTGAGCCTGTTCGATCGCCGCCAACACCGTTTCATCCACAGCATCGCCGCCTGTTTCCAGCGTGTCCGCCGAAACGGCACGTCGTACGGCCGCGGTGTCGTTTTTGCCTTCCACTACGATGACTTCCTTCAACTTACCTGTAAACACCAACGTAACCTTCTTTCCCATCACAGCCGGAAGGTCCTCTGCTTGTCCACGGGGTTCCGGTGTACCCAGGCGTGTCCGGGAATCTCACCGGTATCGGTTTCCCGGCTTACTCCTCCGCTCGGTAACAAGCCCGTTTGGAACCGGAAGTGAAAGATGCGGGGCAACGTACGATTCGTTTGAGAAAATGGCTCCCTGCACTTCGGTTCTCCCCCATCGGGGCATCGGTTTCCTCTCCGACGGGAATCGTTGCCGTCCCTTGGATTCACCAGACACCCCTTGCGGTTTTCTTAGTGTGAACCGCCCGGCTGATCTCTTATACTTCAACGCCGAACAGCCGGCACGCATTGGCAGTCGTATGTTCCGCCAATGCCTCCAGCGTCATGCCCCTCAGTTCGGCGATGGTCTGCGCCACCAACCGAACATAGCCCGTTTCATTCCGTTTTCCGCGATGGGGATGGGGTGCCAAATACGGGCAGTCCGTCTCGATCAGCAAACGGTCGATGGGTACTTTTTGGGCGATTTCCTTGGGCATCTTGGCATTTTTAAATGTGACCGGTCCGCCCAAGCCGATGTAGAAATTCAGGTCCAGACAGTGCTGCGCAAATGCCCAATCCCCGCTGAAACAATGCATGACGCCGCCGACTTCCTCCGCCTTTTCTTCGCGCAAAATGCGCAGGACGTCTTCATGAGCGTCCCGATCATGAATAATGATCGGCAATCCTACCTTCCGCGCCAGCCGGATTTGTTGCCGAAACACCTCCTGCTGGACATCGCGGGGCGAGTTGTCCCAGTAGTAGTCCAAGCCCATCTCGCCGAGCGCCACCACTTTGGGATGTTCTGTCAGTGATTCGATCCAGGTCAGATCGTCGTCGGTCATCTCCTTTGCATCATGGGGGTGCCATCCGATGGCGGCATAGATGAAATCATACCGCTCGGCCAACACCAACGCGGTGCGAATCGTCTCACGGTTGTATCCGATGTTCACCACGCGGGAGACACCGTATTCTTCACGTGCGCGACGAATCACTTCTTCCCTGTCATTGTCAAATTGAGCGTCATTCAAGTGGGCATGGCTGTCAAACAACATGATGGTATGCCTCCTGATCCGATCCTTGGCTGGTTTTTTTCGGGGTTTCAATGAACGGACAGCAAAGCGAAGCGTCGGAAGGGAAAGACAATGACCTCCGCACGACCGACGACGTCATGCATATCGATCGCCCCGAGCTCCCGGCTGTCCTTGCTTTGATTGCGGTTGTCCCCCATTACAAAGAGATGACCGGGGGGAACACGCGTCGGCTCCATATCCGAATCGGTCGGTTCGTCGATATAGGGTTCCTTGAGCTGTCGTCCATTTCGGTATACATGGCCGTTGCGGATCGCGATTTCGTCTCCCGGCAAACCGATGACTCGTTTGATGAAATCCCTTTTTTCTTCTGTATGAAAAATCACGATATCTCCGTATGACGGTTTGGTGATACTGTAAATCCACTTGTTGACGATCAACAGTTCCCGGCCATGAAACGTGGGATACATGGACATTCCCTGTACCTCGTAAGGCTGAAAGAAAAACAACCGGATCACGATCGCCAACAACAGAGCAGTCACGACAGCCTTCCACCAGTCACCGGCGTTGCGCGCTTCTCCACTCATCTTGAACCCCTATCCCCCTCTCTGTAATTACAATACTGGATGTTCTTCCAATTTTCCACTCGCATTTACAGGAAATGTCGACTGAAACCCACGGCACCCATGGAAAGATGGGTATTTCAATCGCGGGATGAAAGGGGGCGTTACACAACTTTGTACAATCAATCGTATGAGTGGTGCTCCCCACCAGCGCGTCAAGATCGTCCAAATCTCTTTCCCGGCTTCTCCACCTGTCACCATGCAAGGAAGGGTATCAAGCCGCTTTGAACCGGAAACGCAGGACGCGGGCAAAATATCGCTTCGCTCAGAGGAAATTGCCCGCGATTCGATCCCCGTACTTTTCCGGTTCTCTGCTCGGCAGGGCATGAAACTCGCTTATCTCGGAAAACGCGGCCTTCCGATGAAATTACCGGATAAGCCTTTGTGGTGAGTTTTCTCTTGTGTCCGTCATCAAATGCGGTACCAGTGAAAACGAGTCTCAGCGTTGTGGGAGTAACGGAAACGCCTCGATAGGTAGATACAACCGGGTTCCCGGCCGCTACTACAGGCCCGATCATCCCGGTGGCCGATGAAACGCGGCTCGATATACCCTATGTCTCCACCGGTAACCTCTTCTGCTGGGTGACTGCCTTTTCATCACTCGCTCCCGTTCACGGACCGAAAGTCGGTTCACGTGAACCAGGCCATCATTCTTGTGTCATCCGGACGGATCCATCCGTTTTGATCAGGTGATGACAAAGTCCGCGGGACTCTGATTTCCCGCCTCCGCTCCGCAACAGCCAGGGGCGCTCGACGGGAAATTCGGACCCGCTTCTGAAATGGCGAGTGGTTCAACCATTGTCATCAGCCTCACCACTCTACTTCTCGTGCCGGAAATGACCCGACTCACCTGAAACGTCTTGGGCCAATCACCCCGGATGTTACTTCACCCGTGTTCCATTGGGGATGTCGCCCGACACCGTAGACAGGACCAACCGATCCCCTTCCTTGGCCGCAAGTACCATGCCTTCAGAGAGGACGCCTCGCAATTTGGCCGGTTTGAGGTTGGCCACCATGATCACTTTTCGCCCTGTGAGTTCCTCCGGCTGATAATACTGTGCGATCCCGGCGACCACCTGACGCTGTTCGCTTCCCAAATCCAACCGCAATTTCAGCAAGCGGTCCGCCCCTTTGATCCGCTCGGCCGCCACGATTTCCGCCACACGCAGATCCACTTTGGCGAAATCGTCAATGCTGATGAGATGGGTCTCTTCGACCGATGGTTGGTCTTTCCCTTTTTTCTTCGTTTCGTCTTCGTCGTTTGTTTTGGGACCTCCGATCATCGCATTGATCGCCTCCACTTCTTGTTCCACATCCAGGCGCGGGAACAGAGGCTTCCCTTTTTTCACCCGGAGACCTTGGGGCAGGGTGCCGAACCGGTGCGCGCTTTCCCACTCCGTCTGATCACCCGCGGAAATGCCCAAGTACTCCCACATTTTTTGCGGAACCCGCGTCATGAACGGTTGCACCAGCACGCTGACGATGCGCAACACCTCCAACAGGTGATACAACACCGAACCCAGCGTGTCCTTTTTGGTTGGATCTTTGGCCAATTCCCAGGGTTGCGTGTTTTCGATGTACTTGTTGCCCGCGCGTACCAGATCCCAAATCGCTGTCAGCGCGATGGAAAATTGCATGTTGTCCATCGCCTTCTCCACTCGGGTGACGGTTTCTTCGGCCAGCCGGACCAACGACGCATCATGTTCGGTGGCATTTTCCACATATGCCGGTACGGAACCGTCGAAGTATTTTTCCACCATGGTCAGCGTCCGGTGGAGCAGGTTGCCCAGATCGTTGGCCAAATCAGCGTTGATCCGCTCCACGAATCCTTCCGGCGTAAACACGCCGTCCGCCCCGAACGGGACCTCACGCAACAGGTAATAGCGGAGCGCATCCAGACTGTACCGTTCGATCAGCGGAATCGGGTCCACCACATTGCCCTTGGATTTGGACATTTTCTCGTTTTTGACGGTGAAAAAACCGTGCGCGACCACTTTTTTGGGCAATGGGAGATCGAGTGCCATCAGGATGATCGGCCAATAAATCGTGTGGAAACGGACAATGTCCTTGCCCACGATGTGCACGTCGGCAGGCCAATGCTTTTCAAACTGCTTTTGTTTCTCCGGATCGTCGGACAGATACCCGATGGCTGTGATGTAGTTGGTCAGGGCGTCCAGCCAAACGTACATGACGTGTTTCGGATCGCCCGGCACCGGAATCCCCCAATCGAAAGTCGTCCGGGAGACGCACAGGTCCTCCAGTCCCGGTTTGATGAAATTCTGGATCATCTCATTTTTGCGGGATTCCGGCTGGATGAATTCCGGATTTTCCTCGTAGTATTGCAGCAGGCGGTCCACATATTTGCTCATCCGGAAGAAGTAGCTTTTCTCCCGCACCTTGTCCACCGGACGGCCGCAGTCCGGACAATTGCCGTCTTTGAGCTGGCGCTCGGTCCAGAACGATTCGCAGGGGGTGCAATACCAACCCTCGTACTCACCGAGATAAATGTCCCCTTGATCCAGCAGGCGCTGGAAGATCTTCTGCACGACCTTCTTGTGCCGTTCCTGCGTGGTTCGGATAAAATCGTCATACGAGATATCCAGCTTCTCCCACAGCTCTTTTATCCCGGCCACGATCTCATCGACAAACTCCTGCGGCGATTTTCCGGCTTCCTTGGCACGTCGCTGGATTTTCTGACCATGCTCGTCCGTTCCGGTCAGATACATGACATCATAGCCGCGAAGCCGTTTGTAACGGGCCATCGCGTCTCCCGCCACGGTGGTGTACGCATGCCCGATATGCAGTTTGTCATTGGGATAATAAATCGGTGTCGTAATGTAGAAGGAACGCTTTTCGCTCATCCTGATTCTCTCCTTTCACCCAGGCGTGTCTGGCAAATCAAATGTGCCATGACCGATATACCCTCGTTGTTCTCAAAAAAGCAAAACCCCTCACCCTTCAGCATGGGGCGAGAGGTTGTTCTCACGCGGTACCACCCATTTTCAGCACGCCCTCGCGGCACGTGCCCTCGATCAGTGTTACACTGCGCCGTTAACGCCGGCCACGGCCGCCCCTACTCACCCGGAAGGGTTTCGTTGCGGCTTCTCCGGGGACATGTTCACCTCAGCGTCTATGCCGGCTTTCACCTGTCCCGGCTCTCTGGTGATAGACGACAGTCGGTTACTCCTCCCCATCATGGAAGTTCGGAGTGTTGATCTGTTGCAAAAGCCATGTCGTTTTTATTATATCAACCGCCCATCAGTGATTCAACGTGCGGGAGGGCTTATCCGCCATTGTTGACGAAACGGAGAGAATGCAAACGCTGTTACACCCGATCCCGCCCCGGTTCCCCTGCTTCCTTTGCTTCGCGGGGCGACGCATCTGTCGCCATATATGTCCATCCTCTGATGAAGGATTTCCCGGTTTTCCGTACCTTGTAAGTGAGCGGAACCTCCATCATCAGGTAATCTCGCCGCACAACTTGAGGGTCATCGCTTTGGCACAGTTGTGCTCATAAATGATCTCCATCGTTCTCAGCACATGCCGGCTAAATGCACGGAACACGGATTGTCCGTCGCAACTCCGGCGACCGGGCAACAGCTGTTTTTTCGCGAAGAGCAGCTCCCGTCCCGCATCAAATTCCCGCAACCAAGGTTGTCCACCCAGTCACGTCATCTCTTTACCGCACGGCATCATACCGCGTGGCGAGCGGGGATTCCTTTTTCGCGATGCGCCCCTCAGCCGCCAACCGGTCCAGCTCCTGCTTCAGTCGGGGCACATCCCATCGAAGACCGCACTCCCGGTTCACATGCGTCACCGCATCCAACAGGTCTGTGTCAAACAGCGGCAACCGCGCCAACAATACGTTCAGCACATTTTCGTCTTGTTCCTGTCGGATTGACTGCAATTCCTCAAACGGATTGGTAACATGCGGACTCCGGGTGTAAGCCGCCCGTACCCTCATGAAAACGGTACGGCCGAACACGGCGGAGGAAACGAACGTATCGCCGGAGCGCAGATACGGCAACCGCTTCCCCTCCTCCGGTGTCAAATCGGTCTCTTCCCGCAACGTGGCGATGTCGGTACCGCGCACGGTACGAAAGACGAACTTGGTGTTCAACTGAGCCGTGATCGTCTCGTCCAAGAGTGTGGGACGTTGGGTGGCAAATACGAGGAAAACACCGTATTTCCGGCCTTCCTGGGCAATTTCCTTTAAAATTGCCTTGGCCGGTGAGTCCACGCCTTTCGGGGCGAAATTGTGCGCTTCGTCCGTCACGATGAGAAACGGCGGGAAAAACCGACCGTCCTCCCCGTTCATCCGGGCATCTTTGTACTCCCGCCTTTTGCGGTACAACGCACCGATCACATAGGTGGCAAACACCTGCAACAGCCAGGCCGAACCCTGTACCACCACCAACCTGCCTTGTTCCAACGCCCGCTCGATCGGCCGGATGTCCTGCTGGAACAATCCCGCCTTTTCCAGACGGTTCAGCCGCCACTGAACCCCTTTGAGCGACGAGAGCGGCAAACTGTTGTACTGTTGATACAAAGTCAGCAAGTCCTTAAGCTTCTCCGCCTCCACCGGGTCGATGTCCCCGCCGTGCAACCGTCGCTCCAGCCCCTGTTTTCCTTCTTCCAAAGCCTGGGCCACATTGTTCAGCCGGTCACTGAACGTGCGGAACGAATCCTTTTTTCTGTGCAACATCTGCACCACATTGACCATCGATTCCGTCACACTGCCTCCGGCAGCACCGAGCAATCCCTGCAAGTCGCGGGTGGACAATGAGGAAAAATCAATCCCCACATGCTGTCCGATCTGCACGGCCACCCAGCGATTGGTGAAATCCGGGGCATACGCTTCCAGCTCCGGGACCGTCTCGCTGAAATCCATCTCAAAATGCGGATCGAACACCACTGTGGGAATACCCAGTTTCATCAGCTCTTCCAGCATCACCCGCAAACCGAACGATTTCCCGGAACCCGACCCGCCGAAGATCCCGATATGCGGATACTGCTGCATCGCACGGATGTCGAACAAAAACGGTACGCCCGACTGCGGTCGCATGGCCCCGTCTTCGACGATGTGCACCTGATCCCTCAGATCCTCATCCAACGTATCCGCCAATGCTTCCGTCCCGCGGATCTCCCCCAGGACCATGCCCTCTGCCGGCGTTGTCTTCACCAACAACCCGCGCACTTCATCGAACCGGGGTTCCCGTACGGGACATCCGGTCCGAACCGGATGAGGCGCCTCGGAAAACAGACGTAATTTGGCCAGATTCAACTCATCCGAACCGATATCATAACCGATCTGCTCCAACGAGCGGATCACCTGTGTGTCCACAAGCGAACGATCGAGACCCATCGGTATCAGACGGTTGTAGGAAAGGGTTTCCACCACTTCCCCGCGCGGGTGGTTCAACGCCGGATCTTCGATCACCAGAATCTCGTTGATGCGGAATTTTCGTTCCCTCGAGACCACGTACACTTCCTGCTGTGTCGTTACGCCGACCACTTGCATGGCCATTCCTCCCCTTCTGGAGATGTCCGTCACAACACGCGTTCACTGCGTTTGGGCAAAAACAATCGGTGGCGCAAATCAGGATCGATATACTCCTCCACCATCGCCTCCACCAACCGGTCCGTCACCCGCACTTCGGCATCGACGATATCAAGCCACAACGGGATTCCCCGCCCTTGCTCCGGGGTCAACGTTCGAACCAGCCGAACCAGATCCCATTTGTGCGCTGCTTGCGACAACAGCCCGTCGATCCCGATCGGTTGCGGACTCCGGGACGAACGGAGGGTCACTTTCCACAACCCGCTGCCCGCAGGGCTCCAACCCTCCCATTCAAATGCTTCTCCGGGTTTCAACGTGCCATAAAGCACCTCGCGATCCGTCCATGCGGGATAATCGGGAAACACTTCACGTGCCAAACTCTTGGTGCCAATTTCTTCAGAAACCCCCACCAACAACACGTCCGCCGTCTCGGCAGCCCTGGCCAACCGGGTCCATTCTTCCGCATCATCGATCAAGAAATGAAGCAGGGAACCGTCCATCATCACGACCCTGGGCCGCCAGTTCTCCACGGCATACATCGCAGCCTGCATCTCCAGCCGAGACAGAAGTGCTCCCCGATGGCGCGCTTCCCGTGCTGCGTCCGCTTCGCCTTCACCGTTCATCAAGAGCGGCGTATAGACATCCCCCGTCCAGTATTCCTCTCCTTTGGTTCCCTTGGCCAAAGCCTGAAACACTGACAATGTCCGGGGATGACTGCCCGGTGTGGAGTTGACGGAACCATCCACACCCACCAGTATACGATCTTCCAGCCACTGGACAAATTCCGTATCCTCCAGCCTGGAGACGGGGACAAAATCCCCCACGCTCTGCAAACGGCGTCGAATGGCCGTATACTCAAACGCTTCACCCGGATAAGCCTTGCGAAGTTCCCGATTGGTTTCCTGCAGTTTGCGCTTCAACACGTCGGATACGGGGAGCATGTCCGTTCCTCCTTTGCGTAGCCTGTATTTTCAGTCTACCGGAAAACCGTGTCTCCTTCATCTGCTAATCTGCTGTTTTTATAACTTGCAAGGATGCTTGTGATCACGGCGAATAAATCCCTCTCCCTAACATATTAATTTTTTTGTAAAACTACCAAATTGTCTTGTTGACTGTTATGGGAATCGCTGGTATGATGAAGTTGACGCCGTTCCTGTCGAAATTTGGCGTTACCGATAAGACCAAGACCAAAGACCAATGAGAGAGGAGAATTGGACATGCTCAAATCTACGGGTATCGTACGCAAAGTGGACGAGCTGGGACGTGTGGTGATTCCGATCGAGCTTCGTCGAACCTTGGGAATCGGCGAAAAAGACGCTTTGGAAATTTACGTGGACGGAGAGCGCATCGTACTCAAAAAGTATGAACCGGCCTGCATTTTTACCGGTGAAGTGGACAACACCGTTCGGTACAGAAACAAAGTGGTAAGCAAAAAATGCATCGAAGAAATGTACCAACTGTTGCAAAAAGAGAGAGAAGGTGTCACTGCTGAATAATTTGGCCTATATCTCCTGAATAAGGTCGGTTCCGGATACATAGAAAAATCATGAAGGAACCGGAAAAATTTTTCCCTCCAGCATCTATTCGCGTTCGTTAAAGTCAATCCATTCTTTAAAAAAATGGACTGTTTTTCAACGTAATGCGGATGGATTTACTTATTTATGACTTATGGACAGGTTTTTTCTAAACAGCATATAAACAGAATATTCTTTACATCTTTATGTTTATCCCTACTACCAATGGCCTAGGTAATAGTTGCACTCATCATGAAAAGCGCCCCCGTTTGATACGGGGGCTTGTTCTTACCCATCTGTGTCAGCGTCTCTTCGCCATACGCCGATACGTATGCCGTTTTCCCCTGAGCGCGATTGCGTAGGCCATGATGTTTTCCGGCGGGGCCATGCCCGAAAAGCCCGCATCACCGATATGGTACAAATCCGCTCCGCATGCTTTGCCCGTTACAGCCAGTGTCTCCATAAGCGAAGGTGACGCCCCTTCCTGCGATGTGCCGACGGTGAGCATCACCAGCATTCCCGCTTCGTGTGCAGTGTCAATCCATCGGGTCAGCTGCCGGTGGTTCACTCCCGGAACCGTACCGGCATGCGGCAGCAACAAGACATCACATCCAGCTTCGGCGACACGGACAATTTGTTCTTCAGACAGCCAATGGTCGGTGCCCGTACCCGCCCCGTGCATTTTGCCGGCCATGAGGATGAGGTCTTCTCCCACAGCCGCACGTATGGTTCGCAAGACGTCGATGATCGCCTCCATTGTCACCCCGGTTTCGGGATTCCCGGTCAATGTGAGAAAATCGACCCCTTGTTCCCGGGCTTTGACCGCATTGTCTGCCGTGGCCAACCTTCCCGGCGATACTGTATGCCTGGTGGCAGGTTCCAAATTGATTCCCACCGGCCTGCCCGTTACCCGTTTCACGTGTTCCGCCGTCACTCCCCAACCCAGGTGGTTTTCCCACCCCTTCAACGGTTCAGGCAGACCTGGTACCTGGGTACGGGAGGGGAATCCCGTCACCATGGGCTTCTCCACATCATACAAGTTCAGCAGCAACAGATCGGCACCGAAAGCTGCCGCCAATTCGGGGTTGCTGCAACCATCGACCAACGGCGGTACGGTTACCACCGTTTCAGCCACGACCGTCCGTCCCTCCGCCGCCCGGATGGACTCCAGCAGTTGACGACCGGAGTAACGGGTCAACTCTTCCTGTGTAGCATCTAAAATCCGTTTCACCTGGGTCATCCTTCGTCCTCACGTTCCATCCATTTCAGAATCCGATCCTTCAACAGTTCGGACCGTGTGCCGAACACGGCTTGATAGTTCCCCTTACCCAATTTGACCACACCGGACGCACCCAACCGTTTCAGCGCCTCGATATCCAGTTTTCCCTCATCTTTGACGGTCAACCGCAACCGCGTGATACAGGCATCCAGCTGCTCGATATTCTCCTTGCCGCCGAGCGCGCGCAACACGGCGAGTGCCTCCTCATCTTCATCATTCTTGCCGACGGCGGCCGGCGATTCACCGTCCTCACCCTCTTCCAACCTGCCGGGCGTGGGCAGATTCCATTTTTCGATGGCAAACCGGAAAATCACAAAGTACAAAGCGGCATAGACCAATCCGATGGGAATGATCCAAAAAGCGTTATGTGCCAACGGATAGTTGATGACGTAGTCGATAAATCCGGCTGAGAATCCGAAGCCGTGCCGGATGTCCAACAGGTACAGGAGAGCCATCGAAGTCCCGGTCAACAATGCGTGAATCCCGTACAATACCGGAGCCAAAAACATGAACATATATTCGATCGGCTCCGTAATCCCGGTCAAAAAGGCGGTCAACGCCACACTCAACAGCACGCCGCGCACCGCGGCCCGCTTTTCCGGCTTGGCGGCCCGGATCATGGCCAAGGCGGCAGCCGGCAAAGCAAACATCATGATGGGATAAAAACCGGCCATAAAAGATCCCGCCGTCGGGTCACCGGCGAAAAATCGCGTCAGATCCCCCGTATAGGTCTGTCCCCCTTTTGTAAAGGTTCCGACAGTATACCACACCAATGTGTTCAGGATATGGTGCAATCCAAAGGGGATCAACAACCGGTTGAGCAGGCCGTAGCCAAACAATCCGACCGCACCAACCCCGATCAACCAATCTCCGGCCGCTTGGATTCCCTTTTGCACCTCGGGCCACACAAACAAAAACACAACGCCGATTCCAATCATCGCCACAGACGTCACAATGGGGACAAACCGTTTTCCTCCGAAAAACTGCAACCAGTCAGGCAGACGGATATTGTGATATTTGCGGTACAGATAAGCCGTAACCAATCCGGTGATAATGCCGCCCAACACCCCTGTGTCCAACTTGTTGTCTTCCGTGTCGTGCACACCGACCACCGCTTTGAGTACCATGTACCCCACCACTGCCGCCAGTGCGGCGGCACCCGCTCCCCCGGTCATGCCCACGGTCACGCCGACGGCGAACAAGAGGGGAAGGTTGTCAAAAATGGCACCCGCCCCTTTGCTCAACACTTCCCCGACTTGAAACCAGATACTCCCCTTGGCAACGAGATTCGGATCACTCAACAACGCGCCCAGCCTGAGAAGGATGGCTGCCGCCGGCATCACCGCGATCGGCAGCATGAACGCTTTTCCCACCTGCTGCAGTTTTCCCAACAGATTCATCTTTTCCACCTCCGAGAGGTTGCTGGTAACAGCTTATGACGCTTGTTCGGCAAATCAGCACTGATGTGTGACGCGAGTCGAGTTTATCCCGCGATCAACATGTTTTCCTTTCGATATTTCTCTTTTTTCAAATATTTTTCCTGTTTTCCTCCCGGAATCAAGGTGGCGATTTCAAAACGACATGGATGTTTGAAAAAGAAAAAGGTGTTGCTGCGGCTTTTTTCCCTGGAAAGAGCCAAAAGAACTTCCCAGAGCCGAAAATCGCCACCGGATCTATCCAGCTTCCCGGATGATCCGGTGGCGTGAAGAAAGGTGGAGGTATTCAGGTCAGAACGCCACACGGTGGCTTGATCAGGCCGAATGCTTCGCACCATTCACTGTCAGAAATCGATCTTCTCAAACTTGCGGTACTTCCCGAAGATCGCGTACAAAGTGGGGACGAACACCAGCGTGAGCAGTGTCGACGTGGTGAGTCCGCCGATGACCGTAATCGCCAAATCCTGCGAAAGCAGCGTGGTGGATTCCCCGGACACAGCCAATGGAATCAAGGCGAAGATGGTGGCGATGGCGGTCATCAGGATCGGGCGCAGGCGGGTTTTGGCCGCTTCGATCAAGGCGGTCTTCAGTTCCATCCCCTTTTTGCGTCTGCTTTCCACTCGATCCAGGAGCACAATGGCGTTGGTCACGACGATGCCGACAAGCATCAAGAGGCCGATCATGGCGCTCATGGAAAGCGAGTGGCCGGTGAGAAGCAATCCCGCCAACGAACCGATCGGAACGAACAAGAGGGAAGACAGGATGATCATCGGGGTGAGGAGTCCCCCGTAGGTCAATGTCAAAATGATAAACACCAAACCGATCGCCACGACGATGGAAGTACCCAAGCTGATCAGCCCTTCCCGGATGTCTTCCTCGCCGCCGCCGACCTCTACGCGGATTCCTTCCGGAAAAGACAACGCATCCAGGTCTCGCCGGATTTTATCCGTGACGGCAAAGGTGTCGTTTCCTTTCAAGTTGGCACTGACCTGCGCATAGGTTTCGCCGTTTTCATGCAAGATGGCTTGCGGCAACTGGACCGTTTGGATATCGGCGATGTCCTGCAGTTTTTTCTTGCCGGCAGGGGTGGTGATGGTCAATTCTTTCAGCTGCGCTTCGGAAGTGATGTTCCGGTCATAGGACAATATGAGCGATTTTTCTTTTCCGTCCAATTCATATTCGCCCACTTCAACCGGTTCGAGCCGCTCATTGACCGCGGCCATCACCTGCGCGGGGTTGAGACCCAGTTTCTTGCCTTCATCGTTGAGCTTGATTTCCCAAGCCGTCCGTGTTTCCTGCATGTTGTTGGAGACGTTTTTCAGCTCGTTGTTTTGCTTGAACAAATCTTCCACTTGCTTGGCGGCCTGTTCGAGATTTTTGAGGTCATCGCCGTACAATTTGACTTCAACGTTATTGCCGCCTCCAGGGCCTCGCTGGGCTGCTTCTTTCACGGTGACGGTCGCTTTCGGGTTTTCTTGTTGAGCCAGTTCCGTCACGCTTTTTTCGACTTTCTCCAAGGCATCATTGATGGACCGGCCTTTTTTCAATTCAAGCGTGAACAGGATTTCTTGGTTTGTCGAGTTTCTTCCGCCGTGCATGCCAAAACCCATGCCTTTGTTGCCCACGGTCATTTGACGTTTCACAAACAAGCCCATGTCGTTCAACTTGTGATCGACCTTCTCGGCCAAATCCTCCATGGCGGGCAACGTGGTGTTGGGCGGCAGAGAAATTTTCGCCTCCATCATGTTCGCCTCTTCCGACGGCAAGAAAGTGAAGCCGATGAGCGGAAGCATGCCGAACGTGCCAACGAGGAGCAAAATGGACAGGGTGATGACCCATGCTTTTTTGTTCAGGGCGCCGCGCAGCAATTTTTCATAAGCACGGGTGAGCACCGTTTCTTTTTCTTCATGTTTCACCTTTCGGATGAAAGACGAACCGAGCACCGGGATCAACAGGATCGCGACCAACAAAGAGACGAGAATGGACACGACCACGGATACCGCAAAAGGCCGGAAAAACTGCCCGATGATGCCGTCCACAAACGCGAGCGGCAAGAATACGACCACCGTCACGAAGGTGGAAGAAGCGACTGCCTGAATCACTTCTTTGGTAGCGTGGTAGACCAGTTCTTTTCCTTGGTAAGCGGCGCCTTTTTGCTGTTTCCAGCGGAAAATGTTTTCAATGACCACGATGCTGTCATCCACGATCCGTCCGATGGCGACGGCCATTCCCCCCAGCGTCATCATGTTCAAAGTGAAATCCATCACTTCCAACAGGGAAATGGTGGCCAAGACAGAGATCGGAAGCGAGATCAAGGCGATCAGGGTGGCGCGGATGTTGCGCAAGAACAGCGCGATGACCACCACCACAAACAAGGCGCCGTACAATCCCTCGCGGATCAGGCTGGCCACCGATTCTTCCGCCTCTTTTCCTTGGTCGAAAATCAGGTTGATGTAAAAAGACATTTCTTTTTGATGTTTCGCCAGCACGCTCCGCACCGCTTGGGATACATCAGTGGTGTTGGCGTTTTGTTCTTTGGTCACTTGGAGGAGGAACGCGTCATCTCCGTTCACCTTGACGATTTCCGATTTCTCGGTGATCGTTCGGATTTCCGCAATGTCACCCAGTTTTACCGCCCGGGCCGGTATGTTTCCGGCAGCGCTCGGAGGTGCTTGTCGTCCGCCTCCTTTGCCCGTTTGCGGACTTGCTTGCATACCCGCGATTTCAATGTTTTTCAAATCCTCCACTTTCGCCAATTTGCCAGCCAAACGGACGGCGATGGTGTTGCCGTCTTGTTCCACGGTACCGGCCGGCAGGGAATACTCCGCATTTTGGATGGCCGTTTTGATTGTTTGCAAATCCAAACCGGCTTGTTCCGCCTTGTCAGTGTCGACGTTGATCTCCACCTTGCTCGTGTTCGTACCCTGCAATTCGACGGAACTCACGCCTTTGATTTGCTCGAGTTCAGGAATGATTTCATTCTCCAACCTTTTTTGCAGCGCTTCCCCGTCTTTTGCGGAAATGGCGGCCATATACACCGGAAGGTTTTCCAGCTTCATCTGGTTGACTTCCACTTCCGCTTCTTCAGGCAGATCCAACTTGGCCAACGCGCTGTCCAATTCCCGCTCCTTTTCGTCCAAGTCGGTGCCAAGCGGATAAGTGACGGTGATATTGACCGCATTTTCACCCGATGAACTGGTGAGGCTTTCGTAATCGTTGAGGCGCTTGATCGCATCCTCGATCGGATTGGTCAGACTTTTTTCTATATCCTCTGCCGTCGCGCCCGGCTGGGTAGCCGTCACGGTCAGGACCGGATTGCTTACGTCGGGGAAGGTTTCCAGCTTGATTCTCTGCGTCGTCAGGATTCCCGCTGCCAGGACGATCAGTACAAGCAAAAAGACAGCGATGGTGTTTTTCAAACTCCATCGGATGATGCTGTTCAATTGAGCGACCTCCTTTTTCACGGATTTGTTGAAGCTGTTCCAAGGATAGCCGCTCAATGTAAACAGAGTTTAAACAAAACCGAAATCCGCATGACAAAATGGTGAAAATGAAAAAAGCCCTTGGGTTGAACCCAGGGACTTGCGTTGGCGTGAACCGTGTCATTGGTGCCGGCATTACGCATGCGGGCCTTGTCCCGGTCATCCACTTGCTTCTTGTGCACTCCGGTACGCATCCTCTTGCCCATTCCGGTTCCCCACATTACCCAAGTTGCCGCATTTTGGGCAACACGACAGTGAAGGTGGCACCTTTTCCCACTTCGCTCGCCGCGTGGATCTCGCCTTGGTGCAATTCAATGATTTTCTTGGCGATGGAGAGTCCGAGGCCGTTTCCTTCTTTTCTTCGGCTTCGGGCCCGGTCCCCCATAAAAAAGCGGTCGAAAATGTGCGGGAGAGATTCAGGCGGAATCCCCACACCGGTATCCGCGATTTGAACCTTGACAAAGGAATCCCCGTCTTCCAAGCGAATGCGGATCGTCCCACCCTCCGGTGTGAACTTGACGCTATTGGACAAAAGATTGATCCACACTTGTTTCAGTTGGTCGGGATCAGCCACCACATCCGCTTTTTCCAAGGACAAATCCAATTCCAGCGATTTTGCCGACCATTGCGGTTCCATGGCGACGACAACCCGGCGCAATTGCTCATCCAACGAGTAACGCTCCGGACGGAAAGGAGGATGATCCGATTCCAGCGAAGCCAACTTCAGCAAATTTTCGCTCAAGCGCGAGAGACGCTGGATTTCTTCCTGTATGATGTCCAGATAACGCTTCCGCTCTTCCGCAGAAAGCGTTTCTTCCTTCAGCATTTCCGAATACCCCCGAAGGGAAGTGAGCGGGGATTGGATTTCATGCGACACATTGGAGATGAAATCTTTGCGCATCTGCTCAAGCGACCCGAGTTCCGCGGCCATCTGGTTGAAGCTGTTGGCCAGCGTCCCGATTTCATCCTTTCGCTTCACATCGACGCGGACATCGAATTTTCCTTGGGACAATTTCTTGGTTGCAGATGTGAGGGCTTTGATCGGTTTCACCAAATAACGCGCCACAATGAGGATTTGGATGCTGCCGACAATGAACACGGTGAAAAGAACGCTCAAGAGGAAGTTGTGCATCTCGATTTGCATTTCCATCACTCGTAACTGAATGAAGAGGGCATATCGTTCGCCTCGCATGTGGAACGGCAGACCGACCACACGGAAGAAGGGGGGATCATTTTTGGGCCTTCCCCGGTAAACGCCACCCTTCAACACGCGATCCACCGCCCGTTGACCAAAGGGGCGCTTCACCTTTTTGGACTTGGGGGTGATCGAGTGGATTTCGCCGTTTTTGTCGTAAATCCACACATAGTATTGAAGGGGAAGGGTTTTCAAATAGGTTTGGATTTCCTCTTCCCGTCCCGCTTGATAAAGCGTGATGATCTGTTTGGCTTGCCGTATGATGTACCGGTCGATTTGGTCCACTGTCTGATCCCGGTAACGGTTGGTGGAAATGAAAAAAGAAACGAACAAGCTGATCAGGACAATGCTGATGAATGCGAAAACCAACCGGACATAGAGCGTGCGAATCATGTTTCCACATCCAATCGATAGCCGAGCCCGCGCACGGTGGTGATACGGAACGAGTCGGTCAACGGCAAGAACCGCTGGCGCAGCCGGTTGACATGGACATCGACCGTCCGTTCTTCTCCTTCGTAATCCATGCCCCAGATTTTTTCGATCAATTGCCGACGTGTGAAAATTTGACCCGGGTAGCGAGTCAACTGGAATAACAGCTCAAATTCCTTTGGAGGAAGACTGACCGTCTCACTGCCGATCCTCACCGTGTAGCTGCTCGCGTCAATGGTGGCGTCACCGATTTTCACCGATTGACTGGAAGCGATGCGCGCCCGCCGCAAGAGCGCCTTCACCCTCGCCACCAGCTCCATCGGGTCAAACGGCTTGGCGATGTAATCATCGGCTCCCATCTCCAGTCCCTTGATCTTCTGCTCCGTCTCCCGCTTCGCCGTCACCATCAGGATCGGCGTGTCCCGGTCGCGCCGGATCTCTTGGCACAACTCCCACCCATCTTTCTCCGGGAGCATGATGTCCAAGACGATGAGATCGATGGGATGAGCGTCCACCTTCTCCAGCGCTTCCAGTCCATCCTCCGCCTCATGAACGACAAAACCTTCTTTTTTCAAATAAAAGCAAATCACGTTGCGAATGTTGTCATCATCTTCGACCACGAGGATTTGCACCATCCTGGCTTTCCTCCATCATTCCTTTAAGTGATGCGGTCAAGGAGTCGAAAAGGGGATTCGCGGTTTCAATCCTGCTCTCGGTGATACAAGTTGTACACTTCCCGTTTGGGCAAACCGCGATCTTGTGCCGTTCGCTGGATCGCCACCTTTTTGGTTTCCCCTTGTGTGAGGTAATGTTCCACATGCTCTATGACATTCATTGACTGCCACCAAGCGGTTTCCGCCGGATCGTCCATGGAAGATCCCTCCCCTTCCCAACCGGCGATAACAATGGTATACTCCCCGCGCGGCGGGTGATCCTCCAACCATTGAAGGCACTCGCTCACCGTACCCCGCAGCCACTCCTCATGTCGTTTTGTCAGCTCACGAGCCAAAGCGACACGCCTGTCCCCCATCACTTCCCGTACCGTTTGCAACATGGCCTTCAGCCGATGCGGGGCTTCGTAACAGACCAACGTGGCCTCCACCTTGCTCCATCGACGGCAAACCTCTTCCCGATCACGGGCATTCCGGGGTAAAAAACCCAAAAAGAGGAACGGTTGTGGAGGCAGACCGGAAGCGACGAGCGCCGTCACCGCCGCATTGGGACCCGGAACGGGAATGACCGGGATGTTGCAGGCGATCGCTGAGCGGATCAATTCCTCTCCCGGATCGGAAATGCCGGGCATACCGGCATCGCTGACGAGCGCCACCGTTTCTCCTTGTCTCAGACGATTGAGCAATTCCTTTTCCCGGTTGTGACGATTATGTTCATGGTAACTGATGAGCGGTTTCCGTATGCCGAATCGGTTCAGCAGTTTCTGCGTGTGGCGTGTGTCTTCGGCGGCGATGACATCGGCCGCTTCAAATGCGTTTTTCGCCCTCGGAGTCCAATCGTCCAAGTTGCCGATCGGCGTGCCCACGATGTACAACACACCACCCGTGTGATCAAAACTCTTTTGCACCTGCACCTTGCTCACCCTTCCATTCCATTATAAGCCGTTCTTTTTGCCGACGGCTCATCCGTTTGATCTCCCTCTCCCGTTTGAGCGCCCATGACCGATCCGGCCCCGTTTCCACCCATCTGACGATAAACGGTCCCCTGCCGCGGGTATACTTGGCTCCTTCACCCGATTCGTGCTGTTGAAGGCGACGATTCAAATCCGTGGTGATTCCCGTGTAAAATGTGCCGTCCGCACATTCCAACACATATACCACATACAGTTTCTCACTCAGTTTGCACAACCCCCCACAAAAAAACACCGGCTGTTCCGACGGGGCTTCTGACAACAGTCCCGCGGAAAGCCGTCCCTCACCTGAAGTTTCGTATTCCTCCCATTCAGACATGTCTGGTCAATCCTGATGTTCGGGTGGCCTATCCCACTCGCATCTGAAAGCGAAATTTCCCGTCGAGCGACTCCAACCGACAGGATACGGAGGCTTCGGACGGGAAATCGGAGTTCTTCTCAAACCTTTTCCTGACCAGGCGCAGACCGGTCACTCATTTGTTCAAAAAGGACAGACAGAACAAGCAATCTCCATCTGTACGCAAACTGCCGTAATGAACATTGCAGATATGAAACCCTTCGTTGTAGAGACGGGTCAGGTTGTCATACCCCTCTCCCCCCGCTTCTTCGGAGCGTTTCCGCACATGTTTTCCTTCTTCCGTCCGGTTCAACTTCTTCAGTTGTTCGCGTAAGTTCTGGTTTTCCATCACCAGGCGCGTATTTTCTTCGATCAGCTGGACAATTTGCTCCTTGAGGCCTCCCAATTCGGTATAAAGATCGCCGATGCGTTCTTCGATTTGGGACACTTGGGTAAAAATCGCCTGTTTGTCCACGCCCCCCACCTCAATCAACCGATCTCTGTGGCATAACCATCCGCTGGTGGTCTCCACACTGATACACCGAAGATTCTGTCATGACATCGTCGTAACGGTGTCTGTTTTTTATCTGACAACGGTGATTTTCTCTGCGGGATGTTCCACTTTGCGGCCTGACTCCGACAATTCCACTTGGACTTTGCGTTCCAACATGTTGAGAACAACCACTTTTCCTTCGCCTTCGGGGGTTTTTACCCGCGCCCCGATGTCGGGCATATTGCGTTTGGCCATTTCATAATGTTCATTTTCGAACTTGAGACAACACATCAACCTGCCGCACAACCCGGATATCTTCGCCGGATTGAGAGACAGATTCTGATCCTTGGCCATTTTGATCGAAACGGGTTCAAAATCACCGAGAAAAGAAGAACAGCACAAAATGCGGCCACAAGGTCCGATTCCGCCCAACATCTTGGCTTCATCGCGAACCCCGATTTGACGCAATTCGATCCGTGTGCGGAAAACAGCGGCCAAATCGCGGACCAACTCACGGAAATCGACCCGTCCGTCGGCCGTGAAATAAAAAATCACCTTGTTGCGGTCAAAGGTGTATTCCACATCCACCAACTTCATTTCCAATCCGTGCTGGCGGATTTTCTCCGCACAGATGGCCATCGCTTCCTTGGCCGATTCACGATTGGCCTTCATCACTTCGGCATCCTGGTCGTCGGCGATGCGAATCACCTTTTTCAACGGCAATACCACTTCATCTTCCGAAACAAACCGTTTTCCGACAACCACCTTACCGTATTCAATTCCGCGAACGGTTTCCACAATGACGTGGTCACCTCGGCGGATCGGGTGGTCGCCGGGATCAAAGTAGTATATTTTACCCGCTTGCCTGAAGCGGACTCCTACGACTGCCAACATGGACAGATCCCTCCTGCACGACCAAGACCAACTGGTCCAACACCGCTTGGGGTTGCATGGGTCCAGTCAATTGCCGTCGGGCGTGAAGAATGGACTCCATCGCGTGTTTCAGATGAGATGGGGTCCATTGAGCGGCCTGACGCTCCCTGACGGCACTCCAATCGGTAAAGACCGGCTCGCTTGCGCTCCCCAACTGAAGACGGAGCAGATCCCGCAACCAGAGCAGCATCAGATCAAGAACCGTTTCCAGCGTTTCCTTCGACACTTCCCGATCCATCCACTCTGTCTGCAGGGTGACAAGCGCCGCCGACCTTTTCGATAACAGTTCCTCACTCCATTTTATCACCCGCTCACAAAGCTGGGCAAATCCATCTCCACTAGCCAACTTCCGTGCCTGTTCCAAACCTTGGCTCAAATGGCCGGCAATGCGGGCCAGAGTTGGAGGAATCCCTTCCTGCTCCAATGATTGCGCGATGACATGGGGAGGAAGAGGAGCAAATCGGAGCAACTGGCAACGTGAGCGGATCGTCGGCAACAGCGCGTGCGCATTTTCCGCAATCAGAACGACCACCATGCGCAGGGAAGGTTCCTCCAAAAACTTCAACAAACTGTTGGCCGCCTGCACTGTCAGCTTGTCCGCTTGCTCCAGTATGGCGACACGCGTCGCTCCTTTTTCTGCGCTGTATTGAAATGCCCGTTGCAAACGGCGAACCTGTTCGATTTTGATCGATTGGCCGTCCGGCGCAATCACCGTTACATCGGGATGATTGCCGTGATCGATCCGGCGGCAATTCCGGCATTCACCACAAGCGTCATCGGACAACCGCTCACAATGAAGTGCCTTGGACAGCTCCATCGCCACCTGTTTCCGTCCTGTGCCGGACGGGCCGACGAAGGCATAGGCATGCGCCAAACGCCCGGTGCGCAACCCGTTTTGCAGAAAGCGGACCACCCGCTCCTGCCCGACAACGTCCCCAAATGCCATACGTCACCCCTCCGTCAGTATTGTTCAAATCGTTCCACCGGCAGGACGAAGACCGTTGCGCCCCCCACCTGTACCTCCACCGGCGTCAAAGGGTACAGATCGGTACTGTCACCCATCGGTGACATCAGGCGTTTTCGGGATCGACAATTATGTTGGATGATATTGAGCACCCGGTTTACCAGTTCATCTTCCACACCGATGAGAAAAGTCGTGTTGCCCGATTTCAAAAATCCGCCGGTACTCGCCAATTTGGTCACCCGTATTTTTTCATCAATGAGCGCCTGGGACAAACGATGGCTGTCTTTGTCCTGCACGACGGCAATAATCAGCTTCACCGGTCAACCTCCTTCTATTCCACGCCCAAAAATGCCGCAAGATCAGCCCGGATCCGCTCAAACACCTGATCTTCCGAAACGGTGGCATCCACCACCACATATCGATGGGGTTCAGCCGCCGCCAGCCGGAGAAAGCCCTCCCGTACTCGCTCATGGTATGCTTGCCCTTTTTGTTCGATCCGATCCGCGAGCTTTCCTCTTTTTTTCAAGCGCCGCTCGCTTTCATCCACAGGCAAATCCAACAGATACGTCCGGTGGGGTCGCAGTCCCCCCGTGGCAATATGGTTGATGTTCTTCACTTCATCCAGATCCCAATCCGGTGCATATCCTTGATATACCAAACTGGAGTCGACAAATCGATCACACAGCACCACGTCACCCCGTTGTAGCGCGGGCAAAATGCGCTCCTTCACCAATTGTGCCCGTGAGGCGGCATACAGCAGGATTTCCGTTCGTTGCGTCATTTCCCCCAAGGCAGGGTCCAGCAAAATCTGACGAATTCGGTCCCCGATCGGGGTTCCTCCCGGTTCTCGCAGTAGTGTGCAGGGCATGTTCACTGATCGCAAATAAGCGGCCAAACGTTGAACCTGTGTCGATTTTCCGCCGCCTTCCGGTCCTTCAAACGTAATCAACCAACCGTTCAACATCCGTTCCTCCATCATCTTTTCTTTTCAAGTTTGTATTCTCCATGACTAAGTTCACTGTAACACGGATAGCCTAAGGGGGAAACGTCCCGAAAGCCCCCGAATTTTTCCACCTCGTTCCACCACGCGTTCCATGTACGACACCTTCTCATCTGTTACGGTTTCACCCGGCAACAACAACGGAATGCCCGGAGGATACGGCACGACCATTGCACCCGAAATCCTGCCGACGGCAGAGCGGAGCGACACAACCGTTTTCTCTGCCGCCATCAATTCGTGAAGCGGTCGATCGGCCAGTGTCCACGCACGCAAATCCGGGACATCCCAGGGGCTTTCTTCGCCCATATCGGGAATTGCCTGATCCAGTTGCTGCAAAGTCTCCCACAGCAAGGCCCAATCACTTTCCTCCGTTCCCATCGAAAAGACGAACAGGACGGATTGGTGATCGCCCAGTTCTGCATAGATCCCGTGCCGCTCCAACCACTCCAACATTCGGTAACCGGATATCCGTTTTCTGGCCCGAATCGCCAGCTTCAGCGGATCATGTCGCTGATTGACCAACGGCTCCAGATGGGCCAGCTTGGACACGCGCTCCCGCAGGCGAAGAGCCGCCCCGATGACACGGGAAAGTTCCTCCCTGCCACGGGTCATCATGTAGCGCCTGGCCAGATCCAATGAGGCCATCAACGGATAGGACGGACTGCTGGATTGGATCACACGCAGCCATGTGACGAGATCCTCCGGATCAATCGCGTCTCCCTTCACATGCAACATCGACGACATGGTCATCGCCGATAACATTTTGTGTGTGGACTGCACCGCCACATCAGCACCGGCCTGCATCGCCGACAGTGGCAGTCGATCCGAAAAATGCAAATGCGCTCCGTGGGCTTCGTCCACCACCAGCGGCACACCGTGTTCATGACAGATCTCCGCGATGGCTTCTACGGGTTGTACCACGCCGAAATAAGAGGGGCTGGTGATCACCACCCCTTTGATCTGCGGGAAACGACGGAGGACTTCATCCAACTGCCGAAGATCGATGCCGCTGTCCAAACCGGTGTCCGGATCGAGACGGGTACCGAGATACACCGGTTGGACACCTGCCAAACGACAGGCATGAAACACGGATTGATGCGAATGACGTTGAACGGCAAGCAGATCTCCGTGTCGGCACATGCTCAGGATCGTCGCCAAAATACCCGCTGTGGTGCCCCCTACCAGAAAAAACGTCCGATCTGCACCGAATGCATCGGCCGCCAACATCTGTGCCTCGGCAATTACGCCTTGAGCGTCGTGCAGATCATCCAGTCCACCCACCTCTGTCAGGTCAATCTCCAATATGGAACGAAAATGCCGGAGGCCCTCCTCATCAAACGCACGACCCTGTTTGTGTCCCGGGACATGATAATTCCCACGGGAATGGGAACAATGGGAGCAAAGCGCATCATACAGCGGCGCCCGAGAATGGTCGAGCAAATCTTTCCCTCCTCAAACACAAAGAAACAGGGACACGAAGAGTCCCCGTTTCCATTTGTCTTATGTTGCCTTATGCCTGTTCTTTCAACCAAATCTTCCGCATCTGAACGACGAAAAACGGATATTTTTCGTGTTCGACGGGTGTGCGGACCATTTCACGTTCGCATCGTCCGCAAATGAACTCTTCCATCACGGTGATTCCATCCCAATGGCGCTGGTCACACACAATACAACGAAAGGGCATCGCACGTTCCTGCAATCTGCCGACCCACCTTTTCGTCTTCGTCATTTTCACCCATTATCACCAGGGCAATGGTGGATCATACCTTCCTTTGCAATACACAACCAGACTTCGCTACTATTTTATTTTATGCTGAAACCCACTCCATGTCACTCTCTGTTAAAGCAGAATCACGATATCCATTTCTAAATGACCATCTTTTTTCCTTCATTATAAAAAAACAGCCCACCCAAGATCTTCCCCCATTGATCCGGGTAGGATTTTCCCCGCGAACCTTAACGAGAGTTATCCCGCGCGCCTGAGGATTCTCTCCTCGCCTACCTGTGTCGGTTTGCGGTACGGGCACCTCACTCCTCGCTAGAGGCTTTTCTTGGCAGTGTGAGATCAGGGACTTCGGTACTTTAATTTCCCTCGCCATCACGGCTCAGCCTTACGACCGGACGGATTTGCCTGTCCGGTCAGCCTCACCGCTTGGACGCGCACTTCCAGTCGCGCGATCCCCTACCCTTTCCTTCACGTTCCGGTGCAGTTCCTTCACATATCTTGTATCCCATTCACACTTACAACAAAAAAACAGCTCACCGTAGTGGTGAGCTGTTTTCATCCGAC
>NZ_JAFHAP010000015.1 GCF_016938855.1 Polycladomyces zharkentensis
CTGGCCGTCCGTCTGATGAGTCGCATTCGCGACGTGCTTGGGGTCGAACTGGGCATCGGCAGCCTTTTTGAGGCACCCACCGTGGCCGGTCTCGCCGAACGGCTCGAGAGGGGCGTCAGTCAAGGCGCGTTGAACGTGCTGCTGCCGCTCCGCACGCATGGAGAGCGATTACCGCTGTTCTGCGTGCACCCGGCGGGAGGACTCAGTTGGTGCTATGCCGGACTGATGCGGCATTTGGGAGCGGATTATCCGATTTACGGACTGCAGGCACGCGGCATTGCTCAGCGTGAGGAACTTCCGAAGACCCTGGAGGAAATGGCTGCGGATTATATCGACCACATTCGCTCAGTCCAACCCACCGGTCCTTACTGTCTTCTGGGCTGGTCCCTCGGAGGGAATGTCGCGCATGCGATCGCGTGCGAACTTCAGAACCAGGGCGAGCAGGTAGCTCTGCTGGCCATGCTCGACGCTTATCCGAGCCACTTCCTGCCTCTCGGAGAAGCACCCGACGAACAGGAAGCGCTGATCGCCCTGCTCGCTTTGGGCGGTTACGATCCGGAAAGTCTGAAAGATCAACCGTTGCGACTTTCCAGCGTCATGGAGCTGCTGCGCCGCGACGGCAGCGCGTTAGCCAGTCTTGAAGAGTCTGTCATTTTGAATCTGAAGGAGGCCTATGTGAATTCCGTCCGTATTCTGGGGGCCTTTGTACCCAATCGATATCATGGCGATTTGTTGTTTTTCAGATCAACTGTGATACCTGACTGGTTTGATCCGATCTCCCCGGAAACGTGGGCTCCCTATGTTGATGGACGGATTGAACAATATGACATCGCTTGCCGGCATAAGGACATGTGTCAGCCGGGACCGCTTGCCGAGATCGGGCGTATCCTTGCCGCCAAGCTGAACGCCCTGCACCATCCCGCAAAACGGTTGGAGGGAGGAAGATGACTGATGACAAATCCATTCGAGAATGCGGACGGCACCTTCTTTGTGCTGATCAATGACGAGGGCCAGTATTCCCTCTGGCCCGCTTTCGTTCAGGTGCCGGCCGGTTGGACCGTTGTTTATGGGCCGGAGAGTCGCCAAGCATGTCTCGACTACGTCGACTCAAAGTGGACGGACATGCGGCCGAAAAGCATTCGTTCCCTGGCGGGCATTGCTAAAGGGGAGTAAATATGCTGATTTCACCAAACCAAAAGGTCGTTGTCAGTATGTTATATGTGACCGCGATGTTTATGGCTGCCATGGACGCAACGATTGTAAACGTAGCATTGGTGACAATCAGTAAAGAGCTTCGGGTGCCTCCTTCGGCCATGGGAACCGTGAATATCGGATACCTGGTCAGTCTGGCAGCATTTTTGCCGGTCTCAGGCTGGCTGGGTGACCGATTCGGTTCCAAACGCGTGTTTTTGCTTGCGTTCGGTGTGTTCACATTCGCTTCTGCATGGTGCGGCATTGCGGACAATTTGACTGCACTGAACTTGTTTCGCATGCTCCAAGGTGCGGGAGGCGGATTGCTGACGCCCATTGGCATGGCAATATTATTGCGGACATTCCAACCGCATGAACGACTCATCATATCCAGAACGCTCATGATCCCCATTGCGCTGGCGCCCGCAATGGGGCCCATTCTTGGCGGATTTCTTGTGGATTTTGTATCCTGGCGTTGGATTTTCTTTGTCAATCTCCCCGTCGGCATTCTTTGCCTGCTGTTTGGCTCCGTCTTTCTGAAGGAGTACAAGGATGAAAGTCATCAGCGATTTGATTTGCCGGGATTCCTGCTTTCTGCGTCAGGCTTTGCAATGGTGATGTACGCATTAACCCAAGGGTCGGCAAGAGGGTGGGGCTCCCCGGAAATTTTGGGACTGGGTCTGGGAGGAACGCTGTTACTTTCTATCTTTGTCTATATGGAGTTGCGTGTCAGTCAACCGATGCTGAATGTACGGTTGTATTCTGATCGATTGTTCCGAACGATGGGGTTGCATTCGCTGCTCATCGCTGCGGGCTTACAGGGAATGTTATATGTGTTTCCGCTCATGTATCAGGATGCCATTCAGGCATCAGCGCTGGATGCCGGACTCACAACTTTTCCCGAAGCGCTCGGCTTGATGCTTGCATCCCAGTTCGTCCCATGGTTCTACTCAAGGCTGGGGCCGAAGCGAATGATGACAATCGCTTTGATATGTGCCATTGTGCTGTATGTGCTGTTAAGCTTGGTTCAAAAAGATACGAGTCCATGGCTGATCAGGGTTCTGTTGTTTGGTGCCGGTTTTTTCCTGGGAAATGCGGTTGGCGTGGTACAGGCTTCAGCTTTTAACACGATTTCACCATCTTCCATGGGACAGGCATCGACTTTGTTTCATGTTCAGAACCGGTTGGGGGCCGCACTTGGTGTGGCTTTGCTGGCCAGCATACTTTCCGGCATCCGTACTGACACTGCCACACTGTTGGCGTATAAAACCGCGCTGTTGTGTTCCACAGGCTTCCTGTTGGTTGCCTTGTTCTTCGCGCTCCGCATTCGGGATGCCGATGCAGCTGCAACGATGCGCAAACCAACAACTTTGCAGAAATCAAAGGTTCCACTTACGGAGAGTGAAGGATGACAGAGTGGGAGATCATCCATGAAGTGCCCAGACTTGACCATCACATTTGTCAGGTCTGGTGGGCTCGTGTTACAGATCTGCAGCCATGGCACGAGGAGTTGCTGAACGAGGTGGAGCATGGCCGGGCACAAGCGTATCGGAACCCCAGTGACCGTGCACGGTTTATTCTTGGATGTGCATTGAGTCGGCTTGTATTGTCTGCACAGCTGATGGTCGCTCCTCAAGAGGTGCCGCTGGACCGTACCTGCCCAAAATGCGACAAACCGCATGGCCGACCTAGGCTCCCGTCCGGAATGCCGCAACTGTCGGTTTCGCATTCCGGTGATCGAGTTGTTGTTGCCGTTACAACGGCAGCGCCTGTCGGTGTCGATGTTGAGCAAGTCCTTGATTCCTTCGATTTCAAGGAGATCGCAGGAGGGGTGTTGGCAGCGTCGGAGTACGCACAGCTGATGCAGTTGCCGCCAATGGAACAGTTGGACGGATTCTTCACGTATTGGACTCGGAAAGAGTCCGTGCTCAAGGCAACGGGGGACGGCCTGTCCGACCCACTCACCAGCATCACGGTTACCGGTCCTGGCGAGCGTGCCCGTTTGTTGTCTTTCAGAGGACAATCCTGTCTGGTCAATCACACGACCATGATCGATTTGCACCCCGGGCCGGGGTACATTGCGGCTCTTTCCATTTTGAATGATGCTCCTTATGAAGTTCGCGAGTTTGATGGAGCGGGGATCTTGCATTCTGCTTATTTAGAATAAAGATCTCCTCGGGTACGTTTTTCACCCCGAAGTGGTGAAGAGACCTCGTGAAAGTTCACAACGTAAACTTTTCCGGCCGCTTCGGGACAACTTGAAGTTACCTTAGATGGTGTAAGCTACCCGGCCAGGGTAGTTTTTTTGTTTCTCTGTCAACCGGATGATGATAATCCCATTGATCATCGTCCACTATCATTCTCGGGAATGACAAATACAGAAAAAGTCGCCTGAAAGCCCACGGCGCCCATAGGAAGTACCCTTGGGGTATTTCAATCGTGGGATGAAAGGCGGCGTTGCCCGGCATCTCCTTTTGGGAATGGTAAGGGCAACCAATTTGCTGTATAATTGAACGTACGAGCGGTGCTCATCCCACTGGTAGTGGGTTTGTTCCTGTGTACGTCATGGTATGAGGTTCCAGTGGCGAACAAATCTCTCCCACTGGGTAAAACCATGAGAGTGAGGCAAAAAGAACTAGCGTACTGGTAATACCACGGGCACTTCTGTTGGTCGCAGGTACGCCGCCCATGTGGGTACATACGGTAAGAAACGTAGAACCGCATGGGATGGGGTGATGACACACCCCTTAGCTTGAGGGTTGCCCGAAACAGAAATGGACTGAGGGCGTTAACCACTCAAGAATCCCACGGTGACCATAGGGAGTGCCTGTGGTACTTTAGCCGTGTGGAGTGTCAAAAATCATTAGGTTGGAAGCGCCTGATCATTCCCCTGGAGTTCAAATCAAATCCCCCGAATCATATCGGGGGATTGTCGTCATTCTTCCCACACGCGCACTTCTTTCATCCGGTCACCGGGCTTCATGTTTTTGACTGTTTCCAATCCTTCGGTCACTTGCCCGAATACGGTGTGGACACCGTCCAGATGGGGTTGGGCTTCATGGCAGATGAAAAACTGGCTTCCACCGGTGTCTTTCCCGGCATGGGCCATGGAGACGGCGCCGGGAATGTGTTTGTGGGGGTTGCCTTCCGTTTCGCATCGGATGGTGTATCCCGGTCCTCCCATCCCGTTTCCGTACGGACAACCGCCTTGGCTGACGAAACCGGGAATCACGCGGTGAAACGTCAAACCGTCATAAAACCCCTCGTTGGCCAGTTTTTCAAAGTTGGCGACGGTTCCCGGTGCGGCTTCCGGGAACAATTCGATGAGGATTTTCTCGCCGCTTTCCATCGTGATGCTGCCTTTTTTGGCCATGTGTTCACACTCCTCCCGTCACCGATTGTATCACACTCATCATGAAGCAATGGTCAGTTTTTCATATCCATTGAGAAAGATCGTTTTCACAGGCCGGGCTTCCTCAACCTGAATTTGTTCCTTCCGGTTCCAATGGGAAAGGAGCGCCTGCATCGCGATGTGTGCTTCCATTCTCGCCAGCGGTGCCCCCAGACAAAAATGAATTCCTTTGCCAAACGCGAGGTGGGGATTGGGTTTACGGTCCGCTATAAATCGGTCGGGACGGTCGAAAACCTGTTCATCCCGATTGGCGGAAGCGATCCACGCCACCACCGTGTCTCCCGCATGGAGGATCTCCCCGCTCAGCCGAACATCACGGGCAACGGTGCGTGTCACAAACCGAACGGGAGAATGATACCGCAACACCTCTTCGACAAACAGTGGGATGTTCCCGTAGTCTTCCTGTAAACGGCGGTACGTTTCGGGATCTTCGGCCAGAGAGTAGACGGCATTGCCGATCAGGTTGGTCGTCGTGATATGCCCTGCCAGCAACAGCAAGAAACAGATACTGAGAATTTCTTCTTCCGATATCTGTCCACGGGAATGGGAGTCGATCAACAGGGAGATCAGATCGTTTTGCGGCCGTTGTTTTCGTGCGTGGACAATGTCCCGGAAATATTGCTTCATTTCCAGTTGTACATTTCGGATACGCTCTCGCTCGTCCGGTTTGGTTTCATCAGCAAAACGGATGTTGGTGGGATCGTTTTCCATCATGAACAATCGGTCCACCCACTGGCGGAACATCGCCTGATCTTTCGAAGGAACGCCCATCATGTCCGCGATGACCGTCACCGGGAGCGGGTAGGCGAAATCTCTGATCAAGTCGAAAACGGGCGGGGTTTGCGACAGGAGATCCTTGGCAATGGTACGGATGCGGGGTTCCCATTCTCGTAGAAGCGCAGGTGAGAAGGATCGGTTGACGATGGAGCGTAATTGGGTGTGCTGTGGCGGGTCCAGGGAGAGAATGCTGTCGTGGAAGACGGGCTCTTCCTGTTGGCGAGCCGGTTTTGCGAGGAAAAGGTGTGATGATCGTTCAGAACCCGGTTCACGTCTTCGTAACGAAAGACTTCCCAATACCGGTGTTCACGATTGTAGTGAAGAGACGACTCTTTGCGCATACGAGTCCACCAATCTTCCAGCTTCCCTGCAAAACGTGTGGTCATAGACCAATCCCCTTTCCGGTTGATCGGAGTGATCTCGTGTAATTATATATTGAATCGGGATTATTTTCAACAAATATAGCGATATTTGAGCTATTTGTCAGTATATGTTCATTATCTATAATGGATTTTTATATTAAAAATCGGATTTGGATTGAAGCATATAACATGAATCTATTTTAAAACATAGATGAATTTCTATTTGAAATTCATTTGCTTTTCAAAGATAATAAGAATCTAGATACAATTTTCTACAGGAAAGGATGCGTTTCAAGAAATGAAGGGGCTCCGGAGAATGAAAGGTCTTGCCATCATTTTTGCTCTTACCGTGTTGACCACCGGCTGTTCGGATTTTGAAGGGACATGGAAGCTCGTCAATACCGGCGAATCCGGTTGCGCAGACAAACTCACCTTTTACGATGACGAAGAAACGCTGGTCTGGGAGGAAGATGGTTCGGATACAATCACGACCACCATTAAAAACCTTGAAGGTGATCAATATAAATTGCAAGCCGGCTTTATGTCCCTGGTGGTGGAACTGAAAGAAGAGGATGATATGTTGATCATGAAAGTCGATGACGACGAATGCCGTTATGTTGAGGCAGAATAGTATGTGATTGGTCATTCCGCAACGAGGCGATGGTTTTCGAGCGTTGGATCTAAGCTTGACCCATCAACGATTCGGGTATACAGGAGGAAGATCACGGGCAATTGTTCTCTAAGCGACGTTTTCCCGCATCCTGCACTCTCCGGTTCGGAGCGGTCTTGTTCTGTTTCTTATCAGGGCACAGGTGGAGCGAGCCGGGAAGGCAACACAGGCAATATTGATCAGGCACACCCCAATCTTATGTACAAAACCCACCGACATGTGAATCGGTGGGTTTTGTCTGACGGAATCAACCGGTTCTTTTCACGAGTCGGGTGCTTCACTGCCCCGCGAGTTGAATGCGCCCTTCGATTTGGGCGGAGAAAGGTTGCGGCAATTGTTTGATGTACTCGATCAATGCGTCCAGATCGACCGGTCCGACTACTTTGTCGGTCGGTTCCTGGAAGACGGTGAATCCGTCTCCGCCGCCGGCCAAAAAGCTGTTGGCGGTCACGGTGTAACGGCCGTCTGGTGTGATCGGGGTGCCGTCCGTTTTTTTCAGATTTGTGATCCGGTCACCGACGGGACGGGAGGGGTCCCATGTGTAGGTAAAGCCGGAGATTTGCAGGATCTTGGCGCGGTCTCCCTGCCATTGCTGTTCCAACACCCGCTTCAGCTGATCGCCGGTCATGGTCATTTTGACCAAGTCGTTGCTGAACGGTTGTACATTGTACAACTCACCCCAAGTGACTTCGCCCGCTTCGATGTCGGCCCGGATCCCGCCTGGATTCATCAGCGCGAAATCCGTTTCCATTTTCCAGCGTTGCGCATCGGCAATGAGGTTTCCCAGTGCAGACTCGCCCGCGGCGTTTCCCTCCTTGCTCAATGTCAGTGCGGCTGTTCCGATTGTCTGGTTGACGATGGGTGCCACTTTTTCTTCATAATACTGGATCAGATCCCGGATTTCCGGATCGGGTTGCACGTTGTCCTGATAGGTGGTGATGATTTCTCCTTTTTTCGCCACGATGTCTTTGGTCCGCTTGTCGATTACGACATCCACATCGGAAAACGCCGTTCCGTAACTGTAGGACTGCACGATTAACTTGCCGTCAACCGTGCCGTTGAGATAGCTGTGACTGTGCCCGGCGAAAATCACGTCCACATCGTCATCCGCCTTGTTGGCGATATCTGCGATGGGGCCGGTGATCTGGCCGGTTTTGGCGTCTTGGAACCCCCCTTCATGCGCCAGCACCACGATGGCATGAACGCCTTTCTTTTTCAGCTTGGCAGCCTCCCGGTTGATCGCTTCCGCTTCATCGGTGAACAAGACACCTTTGACACCGGAGGGCGTCACAATGGACGGGGTCGTCTTGGTCACTACGCCGATGAACCCGATCGGTACGCCGTTCACCCTCTTGATGAGCGAGGGGGGCAGAATCGGTCGCTTGGTTTTTTCATCGACGACATTGGCGCAGATATAGGGAAAATCGGCTCCTTCAAAATAACCCGTCTTCTCGTGATACCCCCCGTAAATCAACCGCATCATCTCGTTGACGCCTTCATCGAACTCATGGTTGCCTACCGTTCCGACATCAAATTTCAGCTTGTTCAACATTTCAATGGTTGGTTCATCCTGCATCAAAGCCGAGACGGGCGCGCTCGCTCCGGCCATGTCGCCCGCATGTACCAGCAGGGTGTTCGGGTTTTGTGCCTCCCGCTCGCGCAAATAAGCGGCCAACACATCCCCGCGTCCCGCCGGTTTGCCGTTCACGTTGCGTGTCACGTTGAGCTGGCCGTGAAAATCGTTGATCCCCAACAATTGCACGTTCATCAAAAACGGTTGGGGATGTGCCTCGGGCGACAGATCCGCTGCCGTCAGCAGCGGCGCACATGTGAGTACGGCACAGGCCAAAAGTGCCCCGGTCCATCGCTGCAAACGGAAGCTTCGTTTTTTCATGAGTGAATCCCCTCTCCCTGTGATCTGTCGTTATCGATTTGAATGGTATCAAATGGGTATGAATACGCGGTCAACCCATCGTAAAGATTTGGACAATCATGGCAAAAAACCCTTCATCGTTTGATAACCGTTCCCAAATTATACTTAATATAAATTAGTATTGACTTTAAATAAGGGTCGTGGTATGGTTATAAACGTCGGGGGTACACGAGCCATGTTTACATACGATAAGCGATGGGTAAATTAAACATGGCTCTGGAACAAAACCCCTCAATTATCTCAAATACAAAAAGGAGGAAGGGACACATGGCAACTCGTCTTGTGGGACTGCCGGCTCCGGATTTTGAAATGGAAAGCACCAAAAATCTGGAGACGCTGGACGAAAAGGTGAAGCTCTCCGATTACAAAGGAAAATGGCTGGTGCTGTTCTTCTGGCCGCTGGACTTCACCTTCGTTTGCCCGACGGAAATCACTGCGATGAGCGATCGTTATGAAGAATTCAAAGACTTGGGAGCTGAAGTGCTGGGCGTCAGCACGGACAGCAAATACTCCCACCGTGCTTGGATCAAAACGCCGCGTGAAGAAAACGGTCTGGGCGAAGTCAAATTCCCGCTGGCTTCGGACTTCACCAAAAAAGTGGCCCGGGACTACGGCGTTTTGATCGAAGAAGAAGGCGTGGCCCTGCGCGGTCTGTTCATCATCGATCCGGAAGGCATCGTGCGTTACCAAGTGGTGCACGACTTGAACATCGGTCGCAGTGTGGATGAAACCCTGCGGGTACTGCAAGCCCTGCAAACCGGCGGGTTGTGCCCCTCCGACTGGAAACCGGGACAAAAAACCCTGAACGTTTAATCAAACATCTGTGAAAAGGGCCTAACGCGTCTGCCGTTAGGTCCTTTCTTCCACCAAACGCTAGAAGGAGGTTTGATGTGCGATGGCCATGCGTCTGAGAACGCCAATGCCCGAGCTCAAAGGGGTCACCGAGTGGGTGAACGGCGAAGTCTCCAAGGAAGATCTTCAAGGCAAGCCGGTGCTCATTCACTTTTGGTCCATCAGTTGTGGCATGTGCAAGGCCAGCCTGCCGCAAGTGAATGAAATTCGGGAAAAATACAAGGACAAAGGACTGCAAGTGATCGGTGTCCACATGCCGCGATCCGAAAAAGACACGGAAATCGGCCCGGTCAAAGAGACGATCGAAAAATACGAATTGAAGCATCCCCAAGCAATCGACAATGAACACAACGTGGTGGACGCATTTGAAAACGAATTTGTACCGGCGTTCTACCTGTTTGATCAAGAAGGCGTATTGCGTCACCGCTCGGCCGGTGAAAAAGCGCTCAACCTGTTGCAAAACCCGTTGAATCGCATTTTGGGCGAAGAATAATGCGGAGGGATCAGGATGAATCTGCCGAAAGAATTGCGGTACAGCGAAGAGCACGAGTGGGTCAAAGAAGAGGGCGACAACAAGGTACGCGTCGGGATCACCGATTTCGCCCAATCGGAATTGGGTGATATTGTGTTTGTGGAGCTGCCCGAAGCAGGTACCGAAGTGACGGCAGGCGAGCCGTTCGGCAGTGTGGAATCCGTCAAGACGGTGTCGGAGTTGTATGCACCGGTCAGCGGAAAAGTGGTGGAAGTGAACGGTGAATTGGAAGATTCGCCGGAAAAAGTGAACGAGTCCCCGTACGGTGACGGGTGGATGATTGTCGTGGAAATGTCTGATCCGTCCGATCTTGACAAACTGTTGAGTGCGGAAAAATATGAGGAATTGGTGAATGAAGATTAAACATTCTGATAAAATAAAGTATAATATATGATAATCGGTGCGTGAAGGTCCTCGGTAAAAGATTTTGCTGGTCGGACCTTCCGCATCCCCTCATGCCAGGTACGCTTGAAGGAGGGATGACCGAGATGTCTTCAAACACCAAATACCGTGTCAACATCACGCGGAAAGTGACCGGACGGATGGGCGATGGCGAAATGGTGCTGTATTACAACAAGAAGCCGATCGGAAAGATCGACTTGCGCAACATGGACATGGAAGTGGTAGATGGGTTTGAGGTGGAGGAGAACTCCATTTACGCCGTAGGCGATCATTTCCCCGATGAACATTATACGCAGAGCTGTGATATGGGATGGTGCTGATCCCATGAGAACCGTATAGCACCCCTGTTCGCTATGCGGTTTTTTTTTCATCAGGTTTGGCTGTTCTCCTCATGTGGTACAATATTAACAATAACAAAACAAACGCATTTTGAAAAGCGGCCGTGCTTCTTTTTTGACAGAAAGAGACAGGATCGAAGGAGGCGGAGGAGCCATGGGTTTTTGCTGTGGCGCTTCGATGATCGGAACAATCGGATCATTGCGTCAGGGACCGACACGGGTGCATAACGTACCGCTGTTTTATTGTCCGGTCTGTCACCAGGTTGAGGTGCATCACGCGGTCCGCGACGAGTTTGAACTGCTGATGGAATACGCTCTGGAAGACGGAGCGCGCGAAGTAAATCTCAATGAATATCTGGACCCTCAAAAGGTGCAGGAGTGGAAAGAACACTGCACCAGCTTTGAAGAGGATAACCCGGAAACGGTGTTGCGGGAACAGATCGACATGGCGTTGGATTTGTCACGTGTAGCCAAGGCGCTCAAAGACGAAGAATGGGAAGAACAGTTGAACAACAGGCTCCGTGTGCTCAGCCGCCGTTTGATCCGTTTCCAGCAGCAACGCGCCGAGAATAAATAAGCGAGTAACCCTGCCGAGTGACCGGCAGGGTTTTTGTATGCGGAAAAACGTGCATGAAATATTGTCCGGCTTACGAATGGCCGGAAGGCAGCGTTTGTTTCATCTTTTCGTGAATCCGGCGTTTGCGGTAAAACTGTTTACCGGCCTCCGCCACGTCTTGCAACATGGTTCGGTTCCAGATTGCGCCGAAAAAGACGCCGATGACCGGTACGAGTTGGAACAGCTTTTTCCATCCCCAGGTGTCACGATAGCTTTCGAACACTTCGCGCCAACCCTGCAGTTCTGAGATTATATGCCGCTCCCGTTGGGGATCGGGCGGTTGATGGAAAACGGCCAACTGTTCGATAATCGCTTGTTTGCCTACGTAGTCGGAGCAGGAAAATTGCATGCACTTGACGATGAATGCCCGTTCTCGCGGGTCTTTGGGATCATATCCGTATACGATGGCGATTTCCTGCAGGATTTTGAGCGACAGACCCAACACGGCCGGAATGTCCAGCGCCAGTGTGAATACGCCACCGAATCCCGTGGTCGCCCCCTGTACGGTGGCGACCCCGACATGAGTTTCAATCATGTCATCGGCCAACTCGTCCATGACATTCAGCGGGGCCTCCGCCATTTGCGCGGGCGTGTAAGGAGGACGGAGCTGTGGCCATTTTTGGGCACACTTTTGGTAGACGCGCTGTTCCAGAATGAGATAGCGGCCACCTGTCATCAAAAAGTTGCCCAATTCGTTCAACGCTTGTTCGATTTTGTCGTGAACGGCGCGTGGTGTGATTTTGTCCAATACAGCGAAAGGGATTCTGCCGAGTTTCTCCCAAATCCAGAGATCTTTTTGCTCCTGTTCCCATTTTTCGATGTGAGCCAGTTCCTGCTGGAGGAATTCTCTGCTCTCATGCATCATGTTGTCCACCGCCTTGCTCGGATGGGATGACACGTCAGTATTGTACCGGACTTCATTTGGTATGTAACGATTTCGGTCAAAGATTGAAAGATGATGGACGGATGGAAGCGCCATTTGCATGATTTTTTCAGTATCCGGGCGGAAGTGCAGATTGAAATGGAAGACGAAAAATTGCCTAAAACTGAAAGAAGCGGCGTATTTCTAGCAGGTTTCACCTGTGACAATCCGCTGCCGGTTTCGAACGGGAAAACTTCCCGGAGTCGAAGTTTCCAATATGTGGCGTGTGCGCAAAAGTGATTGGAAAAAAATGATTTATGATGTGGATCAACCTTGGCATGAACAAACGAAATAATGGATGATTTGTACGGAAGTCGTCTTAACATGGATTCGGGTGGCTTTTTCCCCTTTTTGTTCTTCGGTTAGCCCAAAGGCGGTCCGTTGGAAAAAGGCCAGCTTTCCTATGTCTACCAATGATCCAACATGCCTTACAACCTGTACATTGGAGAGGGCCATTCCGCTCAACCGATGCCATCAGAAAGGAACCGTAGCGATCATCGGCAACTGTCGTATCACTTTATCTCCCCGACCAATTTGTGATGAATGCTTCGATCTGTTCCGCCGTTTTATCCGCATCCACCAACAGATGAAAATGATTGCCCTCAAGATGCCGGCATGGCCAGCCTTGTTGCTCCGCCTTGGCTGCCATGCTTCGGTAGGTCTCGCTGAAGCGAAGGTAGGCACACGGTGCGTCAGGCCAGGACGGGGGTACCGGGATTTTCTCTTCGTAAACGGCCAATGGAGTCGGTTGCAATTCCGCTGCAAATGCGCGACGGATGTCGGGGTCCGGGATGGCTTCCTGCAAATCTTCTTCCGTCCATGCGGGAAGTAAACCATCCGTCGCCGCTTCGCGAAAGGCTTTTGCTTCATCCGAAGTGTCAAACAGATCCAATCGACTTTTTCCGTCATCAGGAATCATGGCATCCACCCAAATGTAACCCGTGACCCGTCCTTCCAACGCCCGGCCGAGCATGGGAAGCAGTACGCCCGCTCCGCTGTGGGCCACCAAAACAACCGGAGAGGCGGGAGCGGCAGAGAGATGTTTCACCACCAACTCGACGTGATATTCCCAAAAGAACCGGACATGATCCGGTTTTTGGTTGTGCAGGCGGGGAACGGTCGTCTGCCATCCTCTTTTTCTCAGTCTTTCGGCCACCGGCATCCAGGAGAAAGGTCCGACCAGTGGACTATGAATCAGTGTGACGAGCAAAGTCATCCTCCTTTCCTGTCAGGGCGTGTCCTGTTCAATGGGTTGCTCGTCTCTCCACCTGCGCCCTGAGAGAAAGCTCCGCCCCGGAAGAATACGGGTAAATACGGCTGCAATTGGAGGGAATTGCCCGCAATTTCATTCCTGCGCTTCCCGGTCTTCTCGGCCTGACTCGGTCAGTCGCTCACTCTTCTGGTTATTGCCGGACACGCCCCGGACAGTCGTCTTTCTTTTCCGATATCTTGTGGTAGAATGGCGTTTGAGAAAACACCAAGTATTCCACACAAGGGAGGGGCGCACCATGCGCTTTTTGTTTGTCGGTGCAGGCGCCGTCGGCGGATATTTCGGCGGTCGGCTGTCGGAGAAAGGAGCCGATGTCACCTTTTTGGTACGGGAAAGAAGAAAGCGTCAACTACAAGAACGTGGATTAACCATCCGAAGTATACACGGGGATTTCCATACGCAGCCAAAATTGATCACCGCAGGTGAGAAAGCGGAGCCGTTTGATTGCATCGTGCTTTCGGTTAAAGCGTATCATTTGGACACGGTGTTGGATTCCATTGCGCCGTATGTAGACGAACGGACGGTCATCCTGCCCTTACTCAACGGCATTGCCCATATCGAGGCATTGTTTGACCGCTTTGGACGGGAACGGGTATTGGGCGGGCTTTGTTTCATCGAAACCACGTTGAACGAACAGGGAGAAGTGGAGCAATACAGCCCGCGTCACGATATCGTGTTCGGGGAATGGAATGGGCGCGTGTCGGAGCGCGTGAAAGCGATGCTTCGTGAGATGGAAGGTTCCAAAATGCAGGTACGGGTCAGCGATCATATCGTACAGGAAATGTGGAACAAATATGCGTTTATCGCCACCTTTAGCGGGATGACGGCACTGATGCGCACCACGGTGGGGGGAGTGACGGCAGCACCGTTCGGAAAAGAGTTGTTTCGCAGGCTGTTGAACGAAGTGGTCTCGGTAGCCCGGTCGATCGAACCGTCGTTGCCGGAGGAGATGGAGGAGAAAATATGGCGGGTGATTGAGGCGCAGGGACCCCAGATGAAGTCTTCGTTGTCAAGGGACATCGAAAAGGGGTTGCCCACCGAGACGGACCATCTGCATGGTTACTTGATTCGGAATGCCCCCGCCGATCTGGATCTTCCGTTGTTGAAAACCGTGTATAGTCACGTCAAAGCATACGAAGCCGACCGGGAAAAAACGCTCGCTCGGTGAGTGGAGAAAGGGCGGTATCAAAGGAGAATAACGTCAAATATGATTCTCTGCTCAATTGCGAGCACATTGGTTGCTTGGAAGGGACGATGACCCGGGTAAGCTGGGTCATCGTCCTTTTTTGTGTAGGACATATACCACTACGAAAACCCGATCTCAATGTTCGTTTGGGTTTCGGATATTCCTTAGGTGACGGAGAGAGCGGGGGCCGAGGTAAGTACCGGAACAAGCTCAAGCTAGTGCCGGTATCACAGTTATTTGAACGAATCCCAAAGTTCTGTTCAGTATCTTAACTTAATTCATTTTTGAGAACTTCATAGAATCTGTCTCTTGCCGTTCGTTCGATCCAAGGGACATGCCCGCAGTTCTTCAATAGAATGAATCGAAAGTCTTCAATCATTTGAGATAAAGGTTGTTTGATTCCTTCATAAGGATGCGGGTCGTAGTCACCATGGATTGCGATTACCGGACATTGTATTCGTTTGCCCAGTTCCAGAAGCTTTCCACTGCGTCTTAATTGACTGGCTTCTGTCCATACGTTTTGAAAGATATCGGGTTGAACCTCCGTTTCTTCGCCAATGGAAGGCAAAGGATCAAAAGAATCAGCTTTGGATAGGAGCTTTCCAAATTGAGATAAGGCTGCCTTGTTGTCTTGCCCGGGGTCAAGTAAGGCTTTACCCAAAGCATGTGCTTTTAACCTTTCTTCTTCGTTCAATCTGCTTAACCGCGTTGCCATGATTTTCGAAGCGTATTTTTCTTCGAAGGGACCACTTCCAATCAGTATCAATTTTTCAATCAACGAAGGATAGCGCGCAGCAAAAATAAAGCTTAACCAAGCTCCCCATGAATGACCAATCAATGTGACGGGAAGGTCTCCATGTTTTTTTAAGAGAGTCAGCAATTCTTGCACTTGTCCTTCAATGGATGCAGATGTTTGCAACGGTTCCAAAGTGCCTGAAATATGGGAGATTTCCTTTGCTACCGGTGCCATTTCTCCCGGGGCACCGGGCCCGCCATGAATGAGTGCCACAGTGAAAGGGGGATTTCCATATTTTCTTATATTCTTCAAGTTCAAGACTCCCATTCATAAATCGTAATGACCATCTTCGTGACCTTGAGGCAAAACGGACACCCCCGATTTGACTGATGTTTTCCCCCATCCCCCCTCATAAGCCGGTGGCTGATCGTGACATGCTCCGCACGGCTAAAGCACCGGAGGCCTTCTCGCTTCATCTGGCGTGGCAACCCACATCCATCCACGATGGCTTCGTCCAAGCGTGGGTGATGTTATGTTTCACGAGTCTTAGCTCGCATCGTCGTTTTCAGCGTTTTCGCACTTCCCGGCTTGATGGTACCAAAATTCGGCGGACTTGCGAGAGCGGATGCCCTCCCGCGTCCGACGCTCGCTTTCATCTCAATCCTCATTAACATCATTCTTGACCTCGCCTGTCGAATTCCTCTTTGCTTCACCTTTTTGTTTGTCCATCACACGGATTCTCTCTGATCCTTCTCCCGGTGTACGGGAGACAGTCGGACACTGATCATCAGCAGGGCCAAAGAGATCAACTGCAAGGCACTGCTGGCCCACCCCAGATCGGGCAGAGTGCCGTACTGAAGCACCATGCCACCGAGGGCGGAACCGCCGCTGATCCCCACAAAGAGAAAGGAGGCGTTTAAAGACAGTACCACTTGCGAGGATTGCGGTGCCAATTTGATCAAATGTTGTTGAAAAGCGGGGTTGAGCGCCCAACTGGCGATTCCCCACAAGATCATGGCCGTCACCGACAATGGGATCGTGAGCGTTGAAGAGGGAATCATCAGCAGAAGGGCGAACATCGCCAGCGTCAGGAATTTGGTGATGATCGTAGCGACGTAAGTGGGAATAGCTCCGATGCGATCCGTGAGATATCCACCCACGCCCACGCCGATCACGCAAGCAACCCCGAAGATCGCCAACATCACGCTGATGCCCGTATCTCCCCATCCGCCGACCGCGCGGAGCACCGGATTGATGTAGGTATGCAGGGCAAAACTTCCAATCGTTACACCCAATCCGGAAATCAGGAAACTGAGTACGGAGAGTTGGGTGATCGGTGAAAGCCTGTCTTTCAATGGGATGACTTTCGTCTGATCCAAGTGGGGCAGCAGGCGCTGAATACCAAAGGTGGCGATGAAGCCGGCGGCGGCGACGATTGCAAACGCGATTCTCCAGCCGAAGGTGTTTCCCAGCCATGTCCCGATGGGCACACCGAGGGTGATGGCGACCGTCAGACCTGAGGAAATCATGGAGATGGCGCGTCCCTGTTCCTCTTTCGGGGCGACCTGTGCGGCGACCGAAGTGGAAAGGGGCGTGTACAATGCCGCTCCCAACGCAGTAATGACGCGTGAAAACATCAACCATCCGAAATCTGGCGCCATGACGGAGAGGACATTCCCGAACGTAAAGACCGACAATGTCCAGACAAGAACCCGCTTGGGTGGAACGGAGGCGGTGACGGTGGCCAGGATGGGTGCCGCCAGGGCCACCACCAGTGCAAAAACCGTCACCAGTTGCCCGGCAGTCGCGTAAGAGACGTCGAGATCCCGGACAATGGCGGATGTGATCCCGGCGATGAGAAACCCGTTGGTTCCGATTGCGAATGTGCCCAGTGTGAGAATCAAAAGGCGGGAATGGTGGATACGGCGGCTCAACCGTTTTCCTCTCCTTTCCATGTTGATCGTTTCAGATTGATCTTTTTCCAATGGTTCAACAGCGATTCAATGCGTTGTTCCGCTTTTCGGAGCAGAGACAATTGTTCCCTCACATCAGCCAGTTTCTGCTCGTAAAAGCGGATGGCTCGTTCCGCACATGAATGATCAGCGGCCGGACAGCGGATAAATTGGGCGATTTCATCCGTGGTCGCACCCATCTCCAGATAAAATTGGATCATGCGGACTCTTTCCACATCCGACTCCTCATATACCCGGTAACCGTTCGGGAGGCGTTTGGGAGAAATCAGTCCCTTTTTTTCGTAATAACGAAGAGAACGCAAGCTGACGCCCGTTTGTTCGGACAAGTCACCGATTCGCACGTGTCTCACCCCTTTGGCGGAACATTGTAGACCATGACATCGTGTCAGGGTCAATACCATCGGAAAAATAAATAATCCGGTCTTGGTCACGATTCGTGGATAGTCGGCAACGAGGCATGTGTCTTCCTCGGGTTTTTGGCTGGCGAACTAACACGGCCCAACATTTCGGCTCCAATTCTCGGTGTCGTGGTGAGGATGGACGATTTGTAGATGCTGGGCTAAAAAGTATGAATGATGGTGATAAACGGTCAAGGGTGACCGAATATAGCCAGACGGGGAATGGTTCGAAAGGGACACATTGATTTGTCATTCTGCGGCCAATTGGGTTGCTTGACTTTTGCCGTGAGGAAAAGATAGCATTCTAGAATGAAGATTTCATTTGTATTTTTTGTGGGTTGGTCATGAGAGGAAGAGGAAGCGATGAAGAAAAACATAGATGACATTGCGGCTTTGGCCGGTGTGGCCAAGAGTACGGTTTCCCGCTATTTGAATGGAGGTTATGTGAGTGAGGCGACAAAACGGAAAATCAAAAAAGTAATTGAGGAGACCAACTACGAACCCAACGCGTTTGCACAAAGCCTGAAAGCGAAAAAGACGAATTTCATCGGCGTAATTGCCCCGAGGCTTGATTCCTATGCCACATCCAAAACCCTGATCGGGATCGATGAGGAACTGAAACGACAAAATCACAATCTGTTTATCGCCAATACCGGACAGAATGTGGAGCGGGAATGGGAGTATCTCTATTCGTTTGCGAAACAAAAAGTGGCAGGCATCATTTTGATCGCGACGGAGATGACGGAAAAACATGAGGAGATCATCAAGAACATCCAGCTGCCGGTGTTGATTGTGGGACAGCAAAGCGAAAGTTTTCATAGCTTGATCCATGATGATTATCAAGCGGGATGGGTGATTGGCAACTACGTAAAGGAAAAAGGGCATAAGCGAATCGCTTATTTGGGCGTGACGGAAAGAGACATCGCCGTTGGCGTAAAACGGAAAAAGGGGTTCAGCCAAGCCGTTGGACGGGGGAAACCCGTCGAAGTCCGTTATTATGAGACCAGTTTCTCAATGGAGGAAGCGATCGAAAAAGCCAAACAAATCTTGGATGAGTATCATCCGACGGTTATCGTGTGCGCCACGGACAATATCGCCTTTGGTGCAATGAAAGCCATTTCGCTGAAGGGATTGTCGATTCCGGGAGATGTGTCGGTGACGGGTTTTGGTGGATACAATATATCCAGAGTAATTCATCCCAGCCTGACGACAATTCGCTTTGCATACAAGCAGACAGGCGAGATGGCGGCGGCCAGCATCATCAAAATGATTAACGGGGGAGATGTCCCCCGGTTGCAAGTTTCACATTTCAACTTTGATGAAGGGGATAGTGTGCGAACTTTGTAAGGGAGGGAAGCTTTTTCCGTTCCGTAGATGGCGAGCGGATGAAAGCTTCCTTTTTCCATACTTTAAAACACTGCAATGGGGGAAGGATCATGCTTTGTAAGCGTTGACATGTTATGCCGCCATCCCTATAATGAGGATAAGGAACCGGTTCCACAATCATGATTTCTGAAATGAATGATATTCATAATTTATTAACCATTTGTGGAACCGGTTCCACAACCGGAAGGAGGGGAGATATATGACGGAAGTAAAAACGGACAAAGATTATCAGCAAATCGCCAAAGAAATATTGGCTTGCCTTGGCGGAAAAGAGAATATCGAAGGGGCGGCCCATTGTGCCACCCGTTTGCGCCTCGCTTTAAAAGATGAAAGCAAGGTGAATCAGAAACAATTGAAAAGCATGGATGTGGTGAAAGGAACGTTTTCAACGGGAGGGCAATTCCAGATCATTATCGGGTCCGGCACGGTAAATGAAGTATATAAGGAATTTGCCGTACTGGCGGAAATAAAGGAAATGTCCACTATCGAGGTAAAGAATGCCGGAGCGCGCAAATTGAATCCGTTGCAACGGTTCGTCAAGATGCTTTCGGACATCTTCGTTCCCATTATTCCGGCCATCGTTGCCGGGGGATTGTTGATGGGCATCAATAATTTGCTGACCTCCAAAGGCTTGTTTTTTGCCGGTAAGTCATTGATTGAGCAATATCCCGGCATTGCGGATTTGGCAGCGATGATCAACACATTCGCAAACGCCGCCTTTGTCTTTTTGCCTATCCTGATCGGCTTTTCGGCCACGAAGAAATTTGGCGGCAACCCTTATTTAGGGGCGGCGCTTGGCATGTTGATGGTTCATCCCGATTTGTTGAATGGATGGGGATATGGAGAAGCGTTGGCAAAAGGGCAAATCCCGGCCTGGCACATTTTCGGTTTTTCGATAGAAAAGGTTGGGTATCAGGGAACGGTGTTGCCCATCTTGGTGTCTTCCTATATCTTGGCGAAAATCGAGCAAACGCTTAGAAGGATTATCCCTTCTGCATTGGATAATTTGTTGACCCCCTTATTGTCCATTTTTATCACCGGCCTGTTGACGTTTGTCCTGGTGGGACCCATTACGCGTTCAGCCGGGAATTTGTTGACGGACGGCCTTGTTTTCTTGTATGACACGGCCGGATTTGGCGGGGCCATTTTTGGGCTGTTGTATGCGCCGTTTGTGATTACCGGAATGCATCACAGCTTTATCGCGGTGGAAACGCAGTTATTGGCCAATATCCCGAAAACAGGTGGCTCTTTCATCTTTCCGATCGCCGCGATGTCCAATGTGGCTCAGGGGGCGGCCGCTTTGGCGGTCATCTTTGCCTCAAGGAACGTAAAGATGAAAAGCATCGCATCTGCTTCCGGAATTTCTGCCCTGTTGGGGATCACGGAACCGGCGATGTTTGGGATCAATCTCAAGCTCAGATATCCATTCATTGCTGCCATTAACGGGTCGGCGCTGGGCAGTGCCTATGTGGCCTTCAATCAAGTGAAGTCGGTTGCGCTTGGAGCCGCGGGGTTGCCGGGCATTATCTCCATCCGGACCGATTGCATTATCCATTACATCACCGGGATGGCAATCAGCATGCTTGCGACGTTTGCGCTCACGCTCATGTTGGCAAAGCGATTTGAACAATCGCAACGGGATGAAACGGTATCTGATACGGGAGTGGCATAAGAAAATGGATCGATTCCTCTGGATGGACGAACTAAAACAAGGCGATTTTTGAAACGGAGTGGCTTACAAAAATCTCCTCAGGTCTTTTCATCAACCTCTGGGAGAAGGGTCAATTCTCCTATCTTTTTTGATGGAAAGTTATTGCGGGAAGAGAATATGGGTTGGAAGGAGAGGGACGGTGCTTCAAGAAACAAAATATCGAACGATTTACCAAGCGAGAAAAGGAGAACTGCAATCTTTACGGCGTATGGCAAAAGACGATCCGTGGAAACCCATTTATCACATCCATCCACCCTATGGGTTGATGAATGACCCGAATGGATTGTCTTATTTTAACGGGTACTATCATGTGTTTTACCAATGGTATCCGTTTGGTGCCATTCATGGGATGAAACATTGGGCCCATGTGAGATCAAAAGACCTCGTCCATTGGGAACGAATGCCGGTCGCGCTGGTGCCGACGGAATGGTATGAATCGCATGGGGCTTTTTCCGGTACGGCGCTGGAAAAGGACGGGCAATTGCACCTCTACTACACGGGAAATGTGAAGTTTGATGAAGCGAACCGTTCTGCTAACCAGTGTTTGGCGATCATGGACCCAGCGTTCCGGATTCACAAATATAAGCGCAATCCCTTGATCAAAGGAACGCCAAAAGGGTATACCGGTCATGTGCGGGACCCCAAAGTGTTTAAAAAAGACGGGCTCTTTTACATGTTTCTTGGTGCGCAACGAAACGATTTGACCGGAACCTTGCTGGTGTATGAGTCGCAAGATGCCATTGGTTGGGAGTTCAAAGGGGAACTGCAAGTGGAGGGATGGTCGAAAGGGCGTATGTGGGAATGTCCCGATTTCTTCTGGTTGAACGGGAAAGATGTGTTGATTTTATCGCTCCAAGGCGTGGAGAAAAACGAGCACAACTACCACAACGTTTACAATGTCATCTATTTGGTGGGGGAGTTGGACCTGGCACGCCTCTCATTTAAGGTCGATTATTGCCGAGAGCTGGACAAAGGCTTTGATTTTTACGCCCCGCAAACGTTTGCCGATCCGCAAGGAAGAAGAGTCCTGTTTGCGTGGGCGGGCTCCGGTGAAGTCGCGTATCCGACGGACCCGCATGGGTGGGCCCATTGCCTCACACTTCCGCGGGAATTGATACTGGATGGAACCAAGCTCAAACAGAAGCCGATCGGTGAATTGGTGCGGTTGAGGGAGCAGGGTTTGACGGTGGCGGGACAGTTGGAAAAAGGAGAAAAAGCGGTCATAAACGGGGATGATGCGTTCGAGTTGAACGTCCGATTCACGGAGATTGCGGCAGACCGCTTTGGCATTCGGTTTTGTCAGTCGGACCGTGAAGAGGTGACCTTGCTGTTTGACAAGCGGAAAGCGGTTGTCACTCTTGACCGGAGCCAATGTGCGCACCGTTTCGGGGAACAGTTTGGGACTGTACGAAGCGAAGAGCTTCCGATCGGAGATGATGTGTCCGTACGTATCTTTGTCGACAGGAGTGTGGTGGAGATTTTTTTGCAAGATGGAGAAGTCGCTTTTACTTCCCGTGTCTTTCCATTGGGAGAGTCGAGGGGGATTACGCTTTTTGCCGACGGGAAACTGGATTTCCATGTCGAAAAATACGCCTTGGCCCGGGGAATTGACGGCTGACAAAAGGAATGGGAGTGAAAGGTTGTGATAGGATGGATACAGTATGACATGGGATCACAATTATCAGACATATAACTGGTGAACTTGGTTTCGAAAGAGAAGAGTCAATAATAATCACAAAAAATTGCTATCATTAAATTGATAAATGGGGTGAGAGTAATGGGAACAAGACGGGCATTAATGTCGATTCTTCTCGTTACGGCACTTTTATTATCCTGGACATCAAGTGAGGTCAAAGCGGACGTGAAAAATGAAACCGGTTACCAAGAGGCATACCGACCACAGTATCACTTTTCTCCTCCGAAAAACTGGATGAACGATCCCAACGGACTGGTTTACTACAAAGGCGAATACCACTTGTTCTATCAGTACAACCCTTACGGCAATCAATGGGGACATATGAGTTGGGGACATGCAGTCAGCAAGGATCTGATCCGTTGGCGGCACCTTCCCGTGGCGTTGAAAGAAGACGACCTGGGTATGATCTTCTCAGGAAGTGTCGTGGTGGACAAACATGACACAAGCGGTTTTTTTGGTGGGAAATCCGGTTTGGTCGCCATCTACACCAGCGCGGGAGAGAGCCAGCAGCAAAGTATTGCGTATAGTAAAGACGACGGCCGGACATGGCATAAGTATAAAGGAAACCCTGTGATCCCAAACCCGGGATTGAAAGATTTCCGTGACCCAAAGGTGTTTTGGGACGATCAAACAGGGAAATGGGTGATGGTGCTTGCAGCCGGTGACCGGGTCATGTTTTATTCATCCACCAATTTGCGGAACTGGTCATACATGAGTCAATTCGGCGCCGATCAGGGGGCGCACGGCGGAGTATGGGAGTGTCCCGAACTGTTTCAACTTCCGGTGGAAGGGCACCCCGGAGAGAAGAAGTGGGTCTTGCAGGTGGACATCAATCCGGGTGGAATCGCGGGTGGATCCGGTGGCCAATATTTTGTCGGGGAGTTTGACGGAAAGAAGTTTACAACCCAACAAAAGGGGATCAAGTGGGTGGACTTCGGGAAAGACTTCTATGCCACGCAGACATGGAGCAACACACCTGGACGCTTGATTTGGGTGGCTTGGATGAACAACTGGCAATATGCTCAGGATATTCCGACCTCTCCTTGGCGTGGTGCCATGTCTTTCCCAAGGGAATTGTCCCTGAAAAAAGTAAACGGAGAGTATGTGTTGGTGCAAAAGCCTGTTCAGGAGATCAACAAGTTGAGGGAAGATACGCGAGTCTGGAACAACCGGATCATCACGCCGGGAACCGAGCTGCTGCCCGTCCGGGGGGAGACCTTGGAGATAGAGGCTGAATTCCAGTTGGATACTGCGGATGAGTTTGGTTTGATCGTACGCAAAGGCACGAAAGAAAAAACGATTATCGGCTATAATGTGGGGAACCAAACCCTCTTCGTCGACCGAACCCAATCCGGTCGAACCGATTTCAGCAAAGATTTCCCCGTTGTAACCAAAGCCCAAATGAAGCCAAAAAACCGTGTGATCCAACTTCATATTCTCGTGGATCGATCCTCAGTCGAGGTGTTCGGAAATCATGGTGAAACCGTACTGACGAATCAGATTTTCCCCGACCTTAAAAGCCAAGGGTTGGAATTGTATGCCCGAGGTGGAAATGTGAAACTCCAAACTCTCCGGATCCATCGACTGAAATCGGCTTGGCAATGATGGATGAAACCATCAAGGTTTCGGGGGATCGTTTCTCTGGCCGATACGGCTCTTTATGCTGCCGAGGTACTTCGCCAGCTTTTTCAGGCACCCTTATGGGTGCCTTTTTAAGATGGGGAATAAAGGAAATATAGAGACTCTATGCTCCACACAAGCGGTCAAACCACTCGCGATTTTGAGCGGGTCCGAATTCCCGTTAAGTGTGGAGCTTCAGACGGGAAATCGAAACCCGCAGACTCGTTCATTGCAAAAGGGACCGGGTTTGTTTGGGGATGTTTCTGTTCATTGGTCCTGCAAATAGGTGCGAATCTGGTTCACCAACAGATTGATGGCGACCTGGTTGTATCCGCCTTCGGGGATGATCAGGTCGGCGTAGCGTTTGCTGGGTTCGATAAATTGCAGATGCATCGGACGAACGACGGTGAGGTATTGATGGATGACGGATTCCAGCGTGCGTCCACGCTCTTTGATGTCCCGTTCCATTCGGCGGAGAATCCGAACATCGGCGTCGGTGTCGACAAACACCTTGATATCCATCAGTTCGCGTAACCGTTCATCCTCCAAAATCAAAATGCCTTCCAAAATAATGACGTCCTTGGGTTCCAGGTACACGGTTTCTTCGGAACGGGTGTGTAATTTGTAGTCGTAGACGGGTTTGTGAATGGGTTCGTAGTTCAGCAGCTTTTTCAGATGCTCGATCAACAAATCGTTGTCAAACGCGAGCGGATGGTCGTAGTTGGTTTTCATCCGTTCTTCGAGGGGAAGATGAGACTGATCCCGGTAGTACGCATCCTGTTCGATCATCACGACCGAATCGGCAAATTGCTCGTACAGTTTGCGCGCGATCGTCGTTTTGCCGGAGCCGCTTCCACCGGCCACTCCGATGACAACAGGTCGCTTCATATTCGCATACCCTTCCTAGATCCATATTCCGCAACACACAAACCTCCGCTGATGATAGCAGGTTACGTACCTTTTTTCAAGATGGCGGCAGCCGGGGACCGACGGGATGGGCCGAATTACCATAAAAAAATTGATTGAAAAAAAGGAATAAAATCATATATAATCATTAGTGATCACAAACGATCGTAAATGATCGATCGCAAATGAGGGTTATCATGTTCACAGAAGAACGACAAATGCAAATCCTGTCCCATTTGCATGAGCACAAGCGCGCATCCGTTTCCGAACTGTGTAAGCGCTTCGGTGTCTCTCCCGCAACGATCCGACGGGATCTGAAGGAGCTTGAAGACGCGGGTCTGCTCAAACGCACCCATGGCGGCGCCATTTCGTTGGAACACGTGGGATTTGAACCCTCCTTTCAGGAAAAGGAGGACCAGTACCGCGAGGAAAAACGGCGCATCGCCATCAGAGCCGCGAGCATGATTCGCGAAGGAGAAACCGTGCTGTTGGACGCCGGAACGACCACTTGGGCGCTGGCAAGGGAGTTGACCCCATTTCAGCAATTGACGGTCGTGACGAATTCGGTATTCGTAATACGGGAGCTGGCTGGTCATTCCTCCATCGAGCTTCTCTGCGTGGGCGGGACGGTTCGCGGCACGACACAGTCCATGGTCGGCCCCGTAGCGGAGCAGACGTTGGAAACGATCCGGGTGGACAAAGCGTTCATCGGCACCAACGGGGTGGACCCGGATGCGGGACTGACCACACCCCATCTGTTGGAAGCCCAGGTGAAAAAGGCGATGATTCGTTCGGCAAAACAGGTGGTGTTGCTGAGCGATTCCGACAAAGCGGGGAAAGTGAGCTTTGCCCAATTTGCCCCCGTGGAAGCGGTGGATGTGTGGATCACGGACACGGGAGTGCCGGAGGCGTTGGCGGAACGGATACGGGAAAAAGGCGTGCATGTGATCAAGGTGTGATCAGAAAACGAAACGTTGCCAAAGGAGCCGTTGTCATGTGCGAAGTGCTGACCGTAACCTGCAACCCGGCGATTGATCAGACTGTGGAAGTGGCTGTGATGCGGCCCGGTGAGGTGAACAGAGGGAAAAAGGTCAGGATGGATCCGGGCGGCAAAGGTATCAATGTGGCACGTGTGCTCAAGGGCTGGCAAACAGATGTGATGGCGACCGGGTGGATCGGGACGGCCAATGGAGATTTTGTCGTCAATGCCTTGGATCGTATGGGTATTTTGCATCAGTTTGTTCCGGTCGATGCCATTACTCGTATCAATTGCAAAATCGCCGAGACGGAGCCGCAACGGATGACCGAGCTGAACGCACCGGGTTTTCAGGTTCATGCCAAAGATGTAGACGCTTTCATCGGTTTGTTCGAGCGTCTCTTGGATCAAGCAAAGGTGGTGGTGTTGTCGGGAAGTTTGCCGACCGGTGCCCCGAATGAGTTATATCGTGAATGCATCAAAATGGCAAGGAGCAAAAATGTAAAGGCTTTCTTGGATGCTGAGGGTATGCCGTTCAGGATGGGTGTGGATGCAATTCCCTTTGCGGTGAAACCGAATCGGCGCGAGTTGGAAGGGTATGTCGGTGCGCCGTTGGACACGGAGCAGAAAGTGTTGGAAGCGGGCCGTCGTTTGCTGGACATCGGGATTCGTTGGGTAGCGGTGTCCGATGGTGCCAACGGCGCGTGGTTGATGACGGAAACGAAAACGATTCGTACCATTCCTCCGCGCATTGAAGCCAAAAGCCCTGTCGGATCGGGCGATTCGATGATGGCGGCGCTGGTCTGGGGATGGCTGCAAGGAAAAAGTGAAGAAGAAGTGGCGCGGTTTGCGACGGCGGCCGGAACGGTTACCGCCGCTCACGCCGGAACCGAGTTGTGCGGTTGGGAGGAAACCGTCGCCATGAGTCAACAGATACATCTGGAGCGGGTATCGTTCAGCGGATGAAAGGAGGAGAACAAGTATGAAACGATTGGTTGCCGTCACCGGATGTCCGACCGGGATCGCTCATACGTTTATGGCTGCGGAGGCATTGCAACAGGCGGCCGAGCAACACGGCGTTTCGCTCAAGGTGGAGACGCGCGGTGCGACGGGAGTGGAAAACCGGCTGACCGAGGAAGAGATTCAGGAGGCCCACGCCGTGATCATTTCGGCGGACGTGGATGTGGAAGAAGAACGATTCGCAGGGAAACCGGTGGTGCGCGTTCCGCTCGGGGAAGCAATCAAAAAGGCAAATGACGTGATCGAGCGGGCCCTGGCCCAATCCCCGGAGGAAGCGGAAGCCCGACCCACCCCGAAAAAGGAAGCGAGCAAAAAGGAGGCCCCACGGACAGGGCCGTACCGCCACCTGATGAACGGCGTGTCGTTTATGATTCCGCTGGTGGTGGCAGGCGGGCTGATGATCGCATTGTCGTTCTTGTTTGGAATCAAAGCGTTTGAACAAAAGGGTACGTTGGCAGCCGCGCTGATGGACATCGGCGGAGGCACCGCCTTTGCCCTGATGGTACCGGTGTTGGCCGGTTACATCGCGTACTCGATTGCTGACAAAGCAGGTCTGGCACCGGGATTGATCGGCGGGATGCTGGCATCCAAACTGGGGGCCGGTTTTCTCGGCGGGATCGTGGCCGGATTTATGGCGGGATATTTGTCACAGGGGATCAAAACCTTGTTGCCTCTCCCCAAGACACTGGAACGGTTGAAGCCCATCGTCATCATTCCGTTTCTCTCATCCTTGATCGTCGGGTTGTTGATGATCTACGTGATTGGTGCCCCGATCAAAAGCATCATGACTGCCATGACCGCATGGCTGCAATCGCTGGGTACCGCCAATGCCGTTTGGCTGGGTCTTGTGCTTGGCGCGATGATGGCGTTTGACATGGGTGGTCCCGTCAACAAGGCCGCATACACGTTCAGCGTCGGCCTGCTGGGATCACAGGTGTACGGACCGATGGCGGCGACGATGGCCGCGGGTATGGTGCCCCCGTTGGGGTTGTGGTTGGCCACATTGATCGCCAAACGCAAGTTTAGTGAAGAAGAGCGGGAAGCGGGCAAAGCAGCCGGTATCCTGGGCCTTTCCTTTATCACTGAAGGTGCCATCCCGTTTGCGGCGGCTGACCCGATTCGCGTGATCCCATCGTTGATGATCGGTTCCGCTGTGACAGGGGCGTTGTCAATGGTGTGGGGATGCGCACTCCGGGCGCCGCATGGCGGCGTGTTCGTCCTGGCCATCCCGCATGCGGTGGAACGGTTGGGCTACTATGTGTTGGCCATCGCCATTGGAACGGTGGTGACGGCGTTGCTGGTGACATGGTTGAAGCGCAAGCCGACAGAGCAAGGAGGAAACTGAATTGGATCTCAAAACAGTGATCAAACCTGACAGCATGGTGTTGTCTTTGGAAGCGTCTACACGGGAAGAAGCAATCCGGCAATTGTCCGAACGTCTGCAACAACAGGGTATGATCACCGACGTCGAGGGTTATCTGCAGGATGTGGAGCAGCGGGAGAAGCTGGGCTCTACGGCGATCGGATTCGATGTTGCCATTCCCCACGCCAAATCCGCATCCGTTACACAGCCGGCGGTGGCATTTGCCCGATTGTCCGAGTCGATTTACTGGGATGCCGATAAAGAGGAGACGGTGCGACTCGTCTTTCTGATCGCCGTCCCCCGTGAACAGGCGGGCAACGAACATCTGCAAATCCTGGCCGCGTTATCACGAAAATTGATGCATGCCGAGGTTCGGAATCGTCTGATGCAAGCCGAGACAAAAGAAGAGATTCTTGACGCATTGGCGTCATGAGGTGAACAGGACCGCCCGTAAGAAAGGGCGGTCCTGTTTTTCACTCAATGGTCGGCCCCGCGGTGCGGATCGACTCGGGTACATCCTTGAACCGGTTGAAATTCTCCTGAAACCGCAACACCAGCTCACGGGCTTTCCGATCGTAGGCTTCGGGATCGGACCAAGTGTTGCGTGGTTTCAGGATGTCGCTCGGAACGTCCGGACATGTATCCGGCACCGCTACATGGAAGAAGGGGTCGGTGCTGAAAGTGCTCTCTTCCAGGCGACCGTCGATGGCCGCCCGTACCATGGTCCGCGTGTAGGTGAGGCTCATCCGTTTCCCCACGCCGTACGGACCGCCGGTCCAACCGGTGTTGACCAGATAGACGCGAACATGGTGCCGGATGATTTTTTCTCCCAACATCTCCGCGTACTCCCGGGCGGGCCGTGGAAGGAAAGGAGCGCCGAAACAAGCGGAGAATGTCGCTTCCGGTTCGGTGACGCCGCGTTCGGTGCCGGCCAGTTTGCTGGTGTAACCCGACAGGAAATGATACATCGCTTGTTCCGGGGTTAACCTGGAGATGGGCGGTAACACACCAAACGCATCCGCCGTCAAAAACAAAATCACATTCGGATGACCGGCGATGCCAGGAATCACCGCGTTCGGGATGTGATCAACCGGATAAGCGGCACGGGTATTTTCCGTCAATGAACCATCATCATAGTCCGGACGGCGGTTTTCGTCCAATACCACGTTTTCCAACACCGAACCGAACCGGATCGCGTTCCAGATTTGCGGTTCTTTTTTCTGGGAAAGTCCGATGCATTTGGCGTAACAACCGCCTTCGATATTGAAGATGCCCTTGTCCGACCAGCCGTGCTCATCATCTCCGATCAGGCGGCGCGCCGGATCGGCGGACAATGTGGTCTTTCCTGTTCCCGAAAGTCCGAAGAAGAGGGCGACGTCCCCTTGATGCCCCACGTTGGCTGAGCAGTGCATGGGGAGGACACCTCGCTCCGGCAACAGATAATTCATGACGCTGAAGACGGACTTTTTCATTTCCCCGGCATATCGGGTGCCGCCGATCAACACGACCCGATGTTCAAAACTGATGATGATGAAGGTCTCCGAACGCGTCCCGTCCCGTTCGGGAACTGCTTGGAATCCGGGTACCGAGATGACGGTGAATGAAGGAGTGTGATCGGATAATTCCTTTTCTGCAGGACGAATGAACAACTGACGGGCAAAGAGGTTGTGCCATGCATATTCTGTGATGACACGAATGGGAAGACGGTGGGAGGGGTCGGCTCCTGCATAGCCGTCAAACACGAATACTTCCCTGTTGCGCAGATATTCCCGCACACGTGCATACAAGCGTTCAAACACTTCCCGTTTCATCGGTTGATTGACCGCCCCCCAGTCGATGTGGTCAGAGACAGCAGGCTCATCCACAATGTATTTGTCCTTGGGCGATCGGCCGGTGTACTTGCCCGTTGTTGCCAGCAGTGCACCGTTTTCAGTCAATACGGCTTCTTTTCGCATGATCGCCTGTTCAATCAATGCCGCCACCGGCAATTGACGGTGAACGGTTCCGTTCAGATTCAATACGCTCCCCTCTTGAACACCGATTTGCATCGTCAAAAATCCTTCCTTCCTGAATAATCTGTTCTGATTGCACGATGGTCGCCTAAAAAAGTATAGCATATTAACCGGAAAAAGGTGAATGAAATTGCAAGGAAAACGGCAAACGTGTTATCCTTATTATACAAAGGAATGCATCAGTGGGAACGGTGCGTGGGAATACATTCAATACATTGGGTAGATTAACCATTGACTTGCGCACAAATAAATGGTATTTTCGTACAGAATGAATATCATTTCGGGAGTGTTTGAATGAGCCAGGTAACGGAAGGATCCGTCGTCAGCGGAGAAGTAGTTGCAATTAAACCTTTCGGGGCATTCGTCAAATTGGAGTCTGGAGAGACGGGTCTGGTGCACATTTCGCAAATCTCCACGAAGTATGTGGAAAAAGTAGAGGACGAATTGCAGGTGGGCGATACGGTCAAAGCCAAAGTGCTTTCGGTCGACCCATCCGGGAAAATTTCCCTTTCGATTAAAGCGCTCAGCGATGACCGCCCCAACCGTGGTGACCGGCGCGGCTCCGGACGTCGCAATGGCCCCACCGATTTTGAAGACATGATGAAAAAGTGGCTCAAAAGTAGTGAGGAACGGCTCAGTGCTTTGGCCGCCAAACAAAAAAGAGGTCGCTGATCCAAGCGATACGTCTTCAGACAAAAACATCTTCCCAAACGGGAGATGTTTTTTTATGACAGTACAAGGAAATATATACCATGCTTGTGCGGATGAAATCGTTTCGATCGGCAAGCGGGGGTTCGTACATACCGTTTCGCGTGACCTTCTCTCTTGATGTGACGGTCGATCTGTTTGCTTGTTTCGGGAGGAACGTCCAGCTTTCATTGGTGTACAATCACGACAGAAGCATATGGGAGGATGGTCATGATGTGGAAATATTTGCTGGCCAAGCTGGGGCACGGTTCCGCCCGTGTTGATCTGGTGCTGGAAAAAGACTGCTATGCGCTTGGTGATGAGGTGCGTGGGCGGTTGATCATCCACGGGGGAGAGGTGGAGCAGAAAATCAACGGCATCAATGTGGATCTCGTATTGCACCTGTGGGCGAACCAACGTCAGCATACCCGTCGGGTGACGCGGATTCCGTTTCCCACATCATTTATAATCGGGGTGCGTGAGGTGAAAGAGTATCCGTTCACTTTCCGCCTGCCGTATAACCTCCCTCTGTCCGGTCACGGAATTTCCTACGTGTTTCACACCACTTTGGACATTGCGCAAGGGGTGGACTCATCGGACAGCGATCCCATCCAAGTGGTGCCTCCCGCCAGGTTGGCCTGTTTGCTCCAAGCGTTTGCTGAGCTGGGGTTCCGTGAAAAACACGGTTCCCGTTCGTTCAACGGGTATGTACAGGAGTTTGCGTTCTTTCCGACCGCATTTTTGCATGATCGGGTCAAGGAAGTTGAATTTACGGCTGCCGTTGACGATCACGGCATTCGATTGTGGTTGGAAGTGGAATGTCACAGCTACGGTCACGGGCGGGAGATTCGCCGGGAATGGTATGTAACCAACGAAGTGTTGGATCAACCGTCCCTGTTGACCCAACAATTGCGTCATACATTGGAAGAAATGGCGGCAACCGGCGTTGCGGGTCATCACATGGGACAGTACACGCACGGGCACGGGTTCCCATCCGGACACGGATGGCATGGACACGGTACCTATGCACATACACCTCACGGATGGCACGGTCACCACGGGCATTTCAGCGGTGGCATCGGTGGATTTGCCGCAGGCATGCTTGGCGGTATGGTGGCCGGTGAATTGTTGGAGGAGGCGATGGAGAGCATCACTGACAATGACAGTGGCATTGCTGATTGGGTGAATCAAGTGGAGGATCAAGTGGAAGATTGGGTCGATGATGCGGGAAATTTCTTGGACGACATCGGCGATTTCTTCGGTGACGATTGATCGTGGTATGTAAAAAGGCCGCCCTGTCAGGCGGCCGTTTTTCGTTTTTCCACCAATACCAGCGAAGGTGCCTGTTTCCGGTTGAGCAGTTGATAATGCATTACCTGAAACGCCTTGGGGGAAAGAGATTGAGCCCATTGCAACACGTGTTCCGCTTCTTCTTGTCCGCCGGGGTGTCCGGTGTACAAAACGACGGAAAGAACACCTCCGGGAGCCAACCAGACGGTTGACGTCTCCAACGCGGGAAGTGTGGTTTCCGGTCGGGTGATGATGGCAGGATCGCCATGCGGCAAATATCCCAGGTTGAACATCACGGCTTGCAGTTTCCCGCGAGTCTCATCCGGTAAATACCGATCCATCTCATGGTGTCCGGCGTGAAACAGCGAGACGCGATCGGCAATCCCCCGTTCGCTCAGACGCTGTTTCGTGCGGCAGAGCGCCTCCTGCTGGATGTCGAACGCATACACTTTCCCCGCCGAACCGACGCATTCCGCCAAAAACAGTGTATCGTGCCCGTTGCCGGCAGTGGCATCGACGGCAATCCCACCTTCGCCAACCGCTTGCCTGACCAATGCATGGGAAAAAGAAAGGACGGCGGGGACGATCATCTCCCTCCCCCGCTTCTCACCAACCCTGAACGCGGGGCTGAGAACCGTTTCCCTTGCCAGGAATTCCGGCGTTTCAGCTCATCATCGATGGCGTTGAGCACTTCCCACTTCTTCAAGCTCCACAACGGTCCGATCAAAAGGTCGGGCGGTCCGTCCCCGGTCAACCGGTGGATGATCATGTCCGGCGGAAGGATTTCCAGCGTGTCCACCACCAATTTCACGTACGTTTCCTTGTCCAGGAAGCGAAGCAGACCGGCTTCATACTGTTTTACCATCGGCGTGTTTTTGAGCAAGTGCAACAGATGGATTTTGATGCCCTGAATATCCATCTCCGCACATGCTTTTGCCGTTTCCATCATCATTTCTTCCGTTTCACCGGGAAGGCCGTAAATGATGTGGGCGCACGTGCGGATATTGTGACGGCGCAGTTTTTCCACACCGTCCAGAAAACATTGGAAATCGTGCCCCCGATTGACCAGGCGCGAGGTCTCTTCGTGGATGGTTTGCAGGCCCAGCTCCACCCAAAGATACGTACGTTCATTCAGCTCGGCCAACAGCTCCACCACGTCGTCCGGCAAACAGTCAGGGCGTGTGGCGATGGCCAACCCCACCACCCCTTCCTGTTCCAATGCCGTCTCGTACATCGGCCGCAACACGTCGACCGGTGCATACGTGTTGCTGAAGGCCTGGAAATAAGCCAGGTATTTGGCTTGGGGCCATTTCCGGTGCATGCGTTCCTTCACTTCTTCAAATTGTTGCACGAGGCTGTCTCGCCGATTGCCTGCGAAATCACCGGAACCGCGGGCGCTGCAGAACGTACATCCGCCCGTCGCTACAGTACCGTCCCGGTTGGGACAGGTAAAACCGCCGTCGAGCGGCACTTTGAATACCTTTTCACCAAAGGTTTGGCGCAGATGATAGTTCCAGCTGTTATATCGTTTGTCTCCCCACATCAGCGGGGTTTCTCCGGATTGTATCGTTTCCATTGTGATCATCTCCACTTGTTCGGGCACCTTTTTCCCTTTCATTTGCACGCCAACGGAGCTTCAAATATACTCACCGGGAAAAGATCCCCCTCATTGAACGCGATGAATCAACAGATACGTTTGAACATCTGCCCACTATTATACAACATTTGTGCGGGATTGATCGAAAACCCATACTCCCGTCATCATTTTAAGGTGGAGTCATGTTTTATTTTTCATGAAATGGGTACATTGATACCGTGAGAAACATTTAAAGGAAAAAGGAGTTCATTTTGATGGATAGGGATCGTCAAGTATTGATCGACGGATTGAATGAAGATTTGGCGTATGAATATGGCGCGGTGATCCAATACACGCACAATGCGGCGGCGGTATCCGGTCTGAGCCGTCCGGTGCTGAAACCCTTTTTCGAATCGGAAGCGCAGGACGAACTGGGACACGCCATCTATTTGGCCGAAAAAATCGTGGCGTTGGGTGGCACGCCTGTCGTGGAACCAAAAGAGGTAAAACGGATGCAGAATGTGCGGGAAATGATCCAGCATGCATTGGATGCCGAGAAGGCGACCATTGCCCGATATACGGAACGGATCTCGCAGGCGGAGAAAGTGGGCGAGATCGGTTTGAAAATCCAGCTGGAAGACATGATCGCCGATGAGACGAAACACAAAGAGGAATTGGAGCGTTTGTTGCAAGATCCCCGTTTGGGATGAGGGATGATGTGCAAGCTTCTCCTGTCCGGAAGAGGACGGGTGATGCAGCGGTGAAAACGCTCTCAAATTGTGATACAACACCCGTCAAATCGGCTCCATAATATATAACAGCATGGATAAGATTATTGATACAGAAGTGTGTGGGAATAATTTCTTTCGCCAAAATGCCAGTTAGATTACTGGCATTTTTCGTGTTGAAGTGTTAGGATATTAGATGGAACACGTCTAGGATATCGATGAAATAATTTGTGATCCTGACGGACGGACTTTCTGATTTCCTTTCAACCTGCGTTCCGATTCAGCCCGGATGCGTCCGGCAGGGAATGCATTTCGGCAGTAATTGGGACGCTATACATTGAACTGTCCATAAGCATCATCATCCCTGAAAACAAGGGCAACCAATGGAGCGAGGTGAATGATCGTGGCAGAACTGAAGCAGGAATTTGAAACGCTTCAGATCCTGAATCCGGACGGCGAGATCAATAAAGGACAAGAGCCGCCGGAATTGTCCGATGAAGAACTGAAAGATCTGTACCGCTGGATGTACGGTCTTCGCGTGTTTGACCAACGCGCCATCAAGTTGAACCGGCAAGGCCGGCTGGGCTTCTATGCTCCCATGGCCGGACAGGAGGCTTGCCAAATCGGTTCCGTGGCCGCACTGAACAAAGACGATTTCTTCTTCCCGAGCTACCGCGACATGGGGGCGGCCATGTACCACGGTCTGCCGATGGAGCAAGTGTTCCTCTATTCTCGCGGACAAAAAGGCAGTGGCCAAATCCCGGAAGGTGTGAACATGTTCCCGCCGCAAATCATCATCGCGGCTCACGTATTGCACGCGGCAGGTGCGGCTTGGGGCTTCAACCTGAAAGGCGAGAAAAAAGTGGCCATCGCGCTGTTCGGTGACGGTGCGACCTCGCAAGGGGACTTCCACGAAGGGCTCAACTTCGCGGCTGTGTACAACGCACCGGCGATCTTCTTCGTGCAAAACAACCACTATGCCATCAGTGTGCCGCTGGAAAAACAAATGAAATCCAAAACCATCGCGCAAAAAGCGGTGGCTTATGATATTCACGGCGTGCGCATCGACGGTAATGACATTTTCGCTGTGTACAAAGCAGTGAAAGAAGCGGCTGACCGCGGGCGCAACGGGGAAGGACCGACCCTGATCGAAGCGGTGACGTACCGTCTCGGACCGCACACCATGGCAGGGGACGATCCGGCCCGTTACCGGAAAAAAGAAGAAGAAACCGATTGGGAAAAACGCGAACCGATTCGTCGCTTCCGCAAATATCTCCAAAACAAAGGTTTGTGGAGCGAAGAATGGGAAAAACAAATCGAACAAGAAATGATGGATCAGATCGCGGAAACCATCAAGAAAGTGGAGAAAATGGACAAAGGTCAGATCACGGATCTGTTTGAGTATGTCTACACCGACATGACGCCGGATCTGAAGAAACAGAAAGAGGCGTACCTGCGCTGGAAGGAGGAGACGAAGTAATGGCCACGATGACGATGATCAAAGCGATCACGGATGCCATGCGCGTGGAGATGGAACGGGATGAGCGCGTATTGGTGATGGGGGAAGACGTCGGGGTCAACGGCGGTGTGTTCCGCGCGACGGAAGGCTTGTACCAACAATTTGGTGAAAACCGGGTGTTTGACACGCCCTTGGCCGAGTCCGGCATTATCGGTACGGCTGTGGCGTTGGCGGCGACCGGGTTCCGTCCGGTGGCGGAAATCCAGTTCTCCGGTTTCGTTTATGAAACGATGGACCAAATCTGTTCGCAAGCGGCCCGGCTTCGTTTCCGTTCCGGCGGGCGCTTCAACGTTCCGCTCGTGATCCGTTCTCCGTACGGCGGGGGCGTAAAAACGCCGGAAATGCACTCTGACAGCCTGGAAGCGTTGTTCGTGCATCAACCGGGTTTGAAAGTGGTCATCCCGAGCACGCCCTATGATGCCAAAGGCCTCCTGATCTCGGCGATGCGCGATCCCGACCCGGTATTGTTCTTCGAGCCGATGCGCCTGTACCGCTCGGTAAAGCAAGAAGTGCCGGAAGGCGAGTACACGGTGCCGATCGGCAAAGCCAACGTGGTGAAAGAAGGCAACGACGTCACCCTGATCGCCTGGGGTGCGATGGTGCCGATGGCGCAGAAAGCGGCCGAACAAGCGGAACAGGAGCGGGGTATCTCCGCCGAAGTGATCGATCTTCGCACCCTGGCTCCGATGGACATGGAGACCATCCTCTCTTCGGTGGAAAAAACGGGACGCGTCGTTGTCGTGCATGAAGCGGTGGGTACCGCCGGCGTCGGTGCGGAAATCATCGCCCGGATCAACGAAGAAGCGATCCTCAGCCTCGAAGCGCCTGTGTTGCGGGTGACCGGATTTGACACGCCGTATCCGATCTCCTCGCTCGAAGACGAATGGTTGCCCTCGGTGGCGCGGATTCGCACGGCAATCGACAAAGTTTTGGATTTCTAATCTGAGAAGGGAGGAACGAGGCCCGTGGCCTACGAATTTAAACTGCCGGACGTGGGTGAAGGCATCCACGAAGGTGAGATCGTCAAGCTGTACGTCAAGGAAGGCGATCAGATCAAGGAAGATGACGTGTTCGCCGAAGTGCAAACCGATAAAGCGGTGGTGGAAATCCCGTCCCCGGTGACCGGGACGGTGAAGGAACTGCGCGTCAAAGAAGGAGAAATCGCCGTGGTCGGCACGGTGATCGCCGTGTTTGAAACCGAAGGCGGTGAAGGTGCACAGCCGGAAGCGGCCAAGGAAGAAAAAGCCGAAGCCAAACCGGAACAGCCCAAACAGGAGCAACCGCAAGCGGCTCCGGCCAAACAGGAAACGCAACCGGCCGGTCCGAAAAAGCGTGTGCTGGCCATGCCGTCTGTCCGCAAATTGGCCCGTGAATTGGGTGTGGACATCACCCAAGTAAACGGAACCGGTCCGAATGGACGGATCACCGCCGAAGACGTGCGCAAAGCGGCGGAAGGTCCGCAAGCCGAAGCGCAACCGGCGGCCGAAGAAAAACAAGCGGCAGCTCCGGTGCAAGCGGCTCCGGTGGCGGGTACGGAAGAACGTATACCGCTGCGTGGTCTGCGCAAAACGATCGCCAAGCGGATGGTGGAAAGCAAGTTTACTGCCCCGCACGTGACGATCATGAACGAAATCGACGCCGGCGAGCTGGTGGAACTGCGCAAATGGGCGAAACAAGCTGCGGCCGAGCGCGGCATCAAGTTGACCTACCTGCCGTTCATCATCAAAGCTTTAATTGCGGCCCTGCGCGAGTTCCCGACGTTGAACGCGTCGATCGATATGGAGAAGGAAGAGATCGTCATCAAGCACTACTACCACATGGGCATTGCGACCGCGACCGACGATGGTCTCATCGTGCCGGTGGTCAAAAACGCGGACCAAAAATCAATCTTCGAACTGGCCCAGGAAATCGCCGACCTGGTGGAGCGGACCCGTTCGCGCAAAGCGGCGCCGGACGAGTTGAAAGGCAGCACGTTTACCATCACCAACATCGGTTCCTTCGGTGGCCAGTTCTTCACACCGATCATCAACTATCCGGAAGTGGCCATTTTGGGCGTTGGTACCATCACGGAAAAACCGGTGGCGCGTAACGGCGAAGTGGTCATCCGTCCGATGATGGCCATCTCGCTCAGCATTGACCACCGTTTGATTGACGGCGACGTGGCGGCCCGATTCATGAACCGGGTGAAAGAGCTGCTTGAAAACCCGAACCTCTTGATGATGGAGATGAGATAAGATGGTAGTGGGAGATTTCGCAAACGAAGTCGACGTGCTGGTCATCGGCGGCGGTCCCGGCGGCTATGTGGCCGCCATCCGGGCCGCC
>NZ_JAFHAP010000016.1 GCF_016938855.1 Polycladomyces zharkentensis
CGTTTATTTTCATGCTGCCATCACTCTGGTTTCCTTGATACTTTGGATCAATGATTGATTCACCAGACACGCCCTAGCTTCTCCTAAAGTAAACGGCAATCAAATGCAAATCAATATTGAGAACAACGGTGGGTTGCTGACTTGTCAATATCAAAAACAATAACATTATCCCGCAATTCATCTCCACATCTTTGTGGGGATTTTTTATGTATTGCCTATATGAACAAACAAAATTTTATATAATATTTTTGTGGTAGACTGATTATATTTCATCTTTTGATATTGTTTGGAATATTTCTGGCAAAGATGAGGAGGACAAGCATTGAAAAACATTTTTTTGGCGACTGCACTTTCATTTTTATACCCAGGATTTGGCCAGATTTATAATCAACAAAAGGTCAAAGGGATCATATTGATTGTGATCCAATTGTTCCTGGCATTCTTACATAAAAAGGCCACGGGAGTATTGAATAGTCCATACAATGGATATTGGGTGATTGGTATTATAGATGCGTTTGTTTTTGCAATCATCAAGGAAATAAGAATCAGAGATTTGGATGAAACGGAAGATGCCAGAGATGAAAAGAAACAATGGATTTTGATTGTTATCACTACGGTTGTAGCCGTTTCGACACACTATGGAATTGAACCTTCAGTATGTGTTGACTTATCGGTAATACAATGTTGGATGTAACAAGAAAAAGAGCTTATTGGTTAAGATAGGCTCGTTTCTTTTCAGTGATTTTGCTTGAGGAACTTGATTTTTCCCCTTTTATCAAGGTGGTCAATACGTGACTTGCTCCATGCGGCTGAGGTCGTTGGATGTCTTTCTCTCTCCTCTCAGCCCCATTGTCAATACACAATTAATGAATATTATGAAAAAATGAGGTAGCACGCCGTCAGAAGAAGGTTTTTTTACTTTTTGTCCCATTGAAACCGTATATTTTACACGTATCTGAATAGGAAGAAGTCCCGCAAATTTCCCATTTGCCCGGTTGGATTTCAATCCCGGGTGCCGCGTTCATTTTCACCTTTATTTCGAGTACTAGAGATGTTTGAATCAAGAAGAGATTGCGTTTTACCAAAAATTTGAGTACAATATCCTACATATAAAGCGAGGAGGCTGTGAAGAGCGGTGGACAATGTTTTCGCATATGTACCCATCATAAATCTTATAGCGAAAACATACCGGGGCTCTTCATAAGACCGCCTTTTCTTTATTCTATTATGTAAAAATTACTTTATCTCTTTATCGTTACTATTACTGAAAAAGCAAACAAAGGCACCGGTATGTCCGGCGCCTTTTTTACATGGTACAGTGTCGAACATTGATTTGGCTTGTGCCATGTCTTTGGCGCCGGTGACCCGGCGTCTTTTTTTATGGGAAGCCATTGGTTTCTCACGAAAGCCGTCGGGGCACCGTGTCTTTGATCCAATCTGAGGGAGGATCGAAATGGAAACAAAATTTGATCGGTTAAAAACGTTTGTCGCTGAGAAGGGGTGGACGAACTACCGCTTCAACCAAATCCTGCACGCAATTTTCAAGGAAAAGAGAAGCGAGTTCGACCGGATGACGACGCTCCCGCTGTCATTGCGCAAGCAGTTGCAAGAAGAATTTGGCAGAACGTTACTGAGTCTTAGGCCGATATATCGTCAATCGTCCGGTCAAGCGGACAAAGTTCTGTTTGAACTGCCCGATTCCAACAAGATTGAAACGGTCAGGTTGATCTATCGCACTGGCTGGGAGTCGTATTGTATTTCCTCCCAGTGCGGATGCGGATTCGGCTGTAAATTTTGTGCCACGGGAAAGATCGGAATGAAGCGAAATTTAAGCGCAGACGAGATCACCGATCAGATCCTGTACTTTTATTTGCAAAACCATCCTATCGACAGTATTTCATTTATGGGAATGGGCGAGGCACTTGCCAATCCGCAAATCTTCGTCGCCTTAAAAACCCTGACCGACCCTCGGCTGTTCAACTTGAGTCCGCGGCGGATCACGGTTTCCACGATTGGGCTGGTTCCCCAGATACAGCGATTGTCACAGGAGTTTCCGCAGGTGAATCTCACCTTTTCGCTCCACTCCCCTTTTGACGAGCAGCGGAGCGATCTGATGCCGATCAACCGCAAGTATCCATTGCGGGAGGTGTTGGAGGTGCTGGATGCACACATCCAAAAACATCGGCGCAAGGTATACATCGCCTATATCGTGCTTCCCGGCGTCAACGATAGTCCCGTGCATGCGGAGAAGCTGATTTCCCTGTTGCGTGGGCGCGGACCGTGGGATTATCTATATCACGTAAACCTCATCCGTTACAATCCTGCCATTGGAGCCACGAAAGCGTACAATCGTCCGCACAAGCGGGAATTGGCTAGTTTTTACCAACGATTGCGAGAAGCAGGCCTGAATGTAACCGTGAGACAATCCTTCGGAGTGGACATCGAGGCTGCCTGCGGTCAACTGTATGGGCAGTATTATATTCGTGGAGAGCCGGGAGAGGTGGAATAGACCTTTCGACACGCTCAAGCCGTCATGCTCAGCATGACGGCTTTAGAAATGAAATGTCGATCCTTCACCGGCACTTCCCGCGACCGGTTGCCCGTTTTTCATCCCCTGAATAATGACGCCAAAATCGGCCGATGCTCCCTCTACCCCTACAATGGCTCCGGGTGCCATTTGTAGTTTATGCTTTTCTCACCGATTAACCGGAGTTAGGAAACAACCGGACGATCCTTTATCTGGCCGGCTTGCTCCGTCGGAGATAGCCTCTCCTGACGCTGATGAGGTAGAGACCAAAAATTTAGTGCTTGCCTTAAAGTAGACTTTAAGCCGTATGATATTTACGACATCCCACTCCGATGAATGGTAAAAGTACAAAAAGGGGGATGTGGGGACGTATGGCTGACAAGAAGGTTTGGTTCATCACCGGTGCCGGGCGCGGCATGGGCGTAGACATCGCCAAAGCCGCCCTGGACGCCGGCTACCGGGTCGTCGCCACCGGCCGCAATACCGACAAGGTGACCAAAGCTGTCGGCGAGGCCGAGGACGTGCTGGTCGTGAAGCTGGACATCACCAATCCTGCCGACGCCGAGGCAGCTGTCAAGGCGGCGGTTGACCGGTTTGGACGGATCGACGTGCTCGTCAACAACGCTGCCAACTGTTATCTCGGCTACTTCGAGGAGCTGACCCCGAAGCAGATCGAGCATCAACTCGCCACCAACCTCATCGGCCCGATGAACGTCACCCGCGCCGTGCTGCCCGTGATGCGTAAGGCCCGGTCCGGTCACATCATCACGATTTCCTCGATCGCGGGCCTCGTCGGCCAGGAGTTCTGTTCCGCCTACGCCGCCTCGAAGTTCGGCCTCGAGGGCTGGATGGAGTCGCTGCGCTTCGAAATCGCCCCGTTCCGCATCAAAACCACCATTATCGAGCCGGGCTTCTTCCGCACCGAGCTCCTCACAAAGGAGTCGTCGACCTATGCTGAGCTGTCCCTCGAGGACTACGCCGAACGCTCTGCTCAAAACCGGGCTTGGTGGGAGGCGCATAACGGAAAGCAGGTCGGTGACCCCGCCAAGCTCGCCCGGGCACTGATGACGATCGCGAGCCAGGAGGAGCCGCCGCTGCGCTGGGTCGCCGGTGCCGACGCGATCGCCATTGCTGAGCAGAAGGTTGCCGAACTCCAGCAGCAGATCAACGCCTATCGTGACCTGTCGACTTCACTGGCGTACTAGGACGCGTAACCGCTTGGACTGATCTTGCCGGACCACGCCATCGAGCTCGCTGACCGGCCCAACCGGTGATCACTGTGCCAACCAACGCGGTCGTCCGTGTTGTGCTGGCGTATCTTCTGAGCTCTGACCTCTGGTACTACCGGGTTGAACAACCATCTGATGTAGCTATTAATGAGATGATGATTCGTCCTGCACATCAAGAGTGGTGATATTTGGGTGGCGATAAAAGCAGAATAAATAATCAGTTCAGTAAAAAATGATTATTATCAAATGAAAAAAAGGGTTCCTCTCCTGCGAACGTCGGAAACGAAGGTACTTCAAATAAAAGGAGGAATATAAATGTCCAATTCAAAAGAACTTACTGCCTCACAGAAAATGATCGGAGATTTTGCACCAAAGCTTGTCCAACTAACCGATGATGTTTTATTTGGAGATGTATGGGAGCGCAAAGAGCTTTCTCCACGTGACCGCAGTTTAATTACCGTATCTTCGTTAGTAACTGGTGGAAATACAGAACAACTGAAATTTCATTTAAATAAAGCAAAAGAAAACGGCCTTTCGGAAGAAGAACTGATTGAAGTCATTACCCACTTGGCTTTTTATGCTGGTTGGCCGAAGGCAATGTCTGCCATTATGGTCGCAAAAGAAATGTTTTTGAAAGGAAAATAAAAACGATTGTCGCAGATTCATTGATGGTTATATCACGTGTTAAGACCGGGCTCGAAGGTTATGATAGGTTGGAGGCACAAAGGATCGGAAAAGATCAAAATTTGGTACTTGCCTTAAAGTAGACTTTAAGTCGTATGATATTTACGACATTCCACTCAAACAAGGAGGTTTGTTATGATTACTGCCAACGCACGTGCCGTCTTTGGTCCGAGCGATCCGTTCAAAGCGATTACAATCGATCGCCGCGATGTCGGACCTCGTGACGTCCTCATTGAGATTCAGTACTGTGGTATCTGCCATTCAGACATTCATTTTGCTCGCGGTGAGTGGGGTTCGGTGAACTATCCCATCGTTCCCGGCCACGAGATCACCGGAATTGTCGCCGATGTGGGCTCCGAGGTCACAAAGTTCACCGTCGGCGACCGGGTCGGTGTCGGCTGTATGGTTGACTCCTGCCGCGAATGCGTGAACTGCCGCAAGGGCGAGGAGCAGTACTGTCTCAATGGACATACCCTTACCTACGGTGCCGTCGACAAATACGGCCAGCCCACCCAAGGCGGCTATTCCACCCACATCGTCGTGGACGAGGACTTCGTCCTCAGAATCCCTGAGGGGATCGAGCTCGACGTTGCCGCACCGTTACTGTGCGCCGGCATCACGACGTACTCGCCGCTGCGCCACTGGGGAGCCGGCCCCGGTAAGAAAGTGGCGATCATCGGCCTCGGCGGACTCGGTCACATGGCCGTTAAGCTGGCGCGCGCCATGGGCGCTGAGGTCACCGTCCTGTCACGCTCGCTGAAGAAGAAAGACGACGCTCTGCGGCTCGGGGCGCACCACTACTATGCCACGAGCGACCCGGAGACATTTGAGAAGCTTGCCGGTTCCTTCGACCTCATCATTAACACGGTGAGCGCGAAGATCGACGTTGATGCCTACCTCTCGTTGCTGGCTCTGGACGGCACCTTGGTCAACGTCGGTGCTCCTGCGGAGCCGTTGTCACTCAACGTATTCTCTCTCCTCGGCCAGCGCCGGTCGTACGCCGGTTCACTGATCGGTGGCATCCGCGAGACCCAGGAAATGCTGGACTTCTGCGCCAAACACCACATTGCCCCCGAGATCGAGGTCATCTCGGCCGACAGGATCGACGAGGCCTACGAGCGGGTACTGGCTTCCGACGTGCGGTATCGATTTGTGATCGATATCAGCACGATGCGGACCGCGTAACCATGCGGGCTGCTTGAACATGACTCCATAACTGAATTGTTCAGCGGACACCCTAACGGTTGTCCGCTGTTCTTTTCCAAAATCGCCGTTTGTCTCATCATAGATGGAGAGTGGGTAGGAGACGATGAGCAACACCTGGAAAATTTAAATTTACATGCTAACCCTGATCAGCTTCTTGGTTGGCACCGTCACAATTCGTCATCGTGGGCGAAAGCATCGCGATTACTCCGATTCTGTTATTTTAAACTGAGGAGAAGCTATCCGAATGGCGAAACTTTTCATTATAATCAAGAGTTTCGCTGCTTTCAAGAAGTGGTGTTTTTTAATGTCATACATTACCGAATAAGAATTCGGTACATCGTACCTCATAAACGGAAGTAATGCCTCCCTCTACCCCTTATAACAGAGATTCCTCCATTCCTTTTGCAGTTACCTTAGTGGACATTGTTTTACAGAGATATCTGAAGCCTTAGCGGACATAAAGGTGTGGTTTTCAGGGAGGTAATGTCCGCTAATGACATTTAGCGGACATGTTTTTTTAAGATGGTTTTTTCCGTTCTTCCCTTTCATCTCATCAAAAGAAGAAAAAGAAGGAAAAAACAAAAATTAATACTACGATTACCAATAGGAAAATTAACAAGCGACGCAATCCGAAACTGAAAAAAGGGAAACCACCAAATCCGAATCCGCTCATAATAAAACCTCCTTTCATGTAATTTCGTTTCATAGACAATAGAGAGCCTCTTCAAGAGACCCCGGGGCCAATTATTAAGTATTTGTCATCTCTTTGCGATCATGTTTTTTTTTTTGATGTCGATATCAATGTCAATGATGTTGATATTTCTGTTTCTGTTCTTGTTGTCATTGTCATCATCGTGATCTCTTTTTCTCCGATCTTTCCAATCATGATCTTTCCGATGGTTTATCCGATCATGGTCTTTCTGATCGTCGTCTTTCCGATGCATTTTCCGATCATGGTCTTTCCATTCATGGTCTTTCTGATCATCGTCTTTCCATCCATCAATTATTTTCAAAAAAGTATTAAAAAAATTCACGACATCACATCCTAGTTGTTTTTTTAGTTCAGCGTGTAAGGCACGAATTTGAAACTCTTGCCTTTTTAACATTTTGACCTAGATACTCAAATCCACATGGACTTTGACACGTCAAATTTTATTTTCATTTTTAGGTGAACGAAAAGGAGTCTCGTCAAAGAAACATCAAAAAAGTGAACCACCTATATCTTTTGCTTTATTTTATTCAGTTAACAAAATGCTGTTTAGGTTTCTTAACTAGGGTAAAAGTAGATTTTTTTGAATCGGTGGAATTGTCCTTTCCCAACTTGGGTTCACTCAGCCTTATTAAAGAACATCTTTTACTTTAGATTTTTTCCTTCAAAAGGGGTCGCTGTAAAATTTCGGGATAGGCTGAGGAATTAATGGCAATGAGGTACATTACAGCGGACATGGAGATGTAGTTTTTGGGGAGGTAATGTCCGCTAAAAAGCTCGTCGGCTCATTTCAACAACGTTCACGTTGATTCACCTGGTTGAGTTTTTTTCATAACTGGGTCTTCTTTCTTTTATGGAAGTAAACACAGGAAACAGCCGACGAAGTGTACCGGCTGTCAAGGAAATGAAGGTTGCTGCAAATCCCTTACTTTATTTTGGTAATACCTTCCAGGATATTTTTGCCCACTTGGGGGTTGGAACGGATAAAATCCGCAAACATACGCATTTCATTGGGATCAACATCGGCTCCGGTTACATGCATCAAGTACCGGATCATCCCATCCATTCCTCCCTTTCGATAGGCTTGCATGGCTCCTTTTTGAATCTGTTTCAATTGGTGTTCGGTTAACACCTTTTGTCCCAGTACCGAATTAATCATACGCGTTAATTCTTTTGTCGATGGGGTACCCATCCCCTTCCCTCCTTTCGAAACCAACAGGCGGCATTTTTCCACTTTAAAACATAACCCCTACCGAAAACGGTGGGAGTATGGGGATAGTCCGAGATACGTGTAAAGTGAACTACTCGTCAATCAATTGGCGAGTAGTTCACAAAAGTGAAAGTAGACCCTGACTCGGGCTCATTGTGTGTAAATCCTGTTAGTCATCAAATCCAACGCCGGCAAAAACAAAAATTGTTGCGATTACCAACAGGAAAATCAACAGGCGACGCAAACCAAAACGTTTTTCACCAAATCCGAATCCGCTCATAATATAAACCTCCTTTCATGCAATTTCGCTTTATACTATTCATTGATCCGTTATGTAGAGACGGCATATATATATAGTTAAGTCTCTAATTTTATGAGCTCCCGCGGGGCTAGTATATGTCCGCTTTCAATTTAGGAGTGTCGGGTAGGGCAGGCTCATATCGGAGCCTGCCTTAACTATGCGACCAGCTGTTCGAACCAGAGTCATTTTATCTTTGTTTGAAATTCCGTTTTATTAATTGGTGATCTCCGTCCGACGTTCTCTATTTTCTTCCAATCCATATACAAAACCCAGCGGAAAAACCGCTGGGTTTGTCAATAGCCTCACCCAACATAAGTTGGGCTCATTGTGTGTGAATCCTGTTAGAAACCAAATCCAACGCCGGCAAAAACAAAAATAGTTGCGATTACCAACAGGAAAATTAACAAGCGACGCAATCCGAAACCAAAACCACCAAATCCACCAAATCCACCAAATCCGCTCATAATATAAACCTCCTTTCATGTATCTCGCTTCAGACTATTCATTGATCCGTACTGTAGAGACGGCGCATACATAGTAAGTCCGAAATTAAACGAGCACCCACGAGACTTCAGGAAAAACCCAGCGGTTTTTTCCGCTGGGTTGTAAGAGGAGATAGAGTTGGGTTCGGTTGGTTTCGGCTGGCTTTAGCTGGCTTTCCTGCTGATCTTCCTGCTGGTAGCCAACTAATGTATTGTATGTAAATTGTTTAAGAACGGTGATAGGGTTTAGCCTGTTTTCTCCGTGATCTCTGTCTATCTTTTCTCCACATTCTCCCAAACTATGTACAAACCCAGGGCTTTTTCCCCTGGGTTTCTCTCGCCCAACATAAGTTGGGCTCATTGTGTGTAAATCCTGTTAGAAACCAAATCCAACACCGGCAAAAACAAAAATTGTTGCGATTACCAACAGGAAAATCAACAAGCGACGCAATCCGAAACCAAAACCACCAAATCCGCCGAATCCGCTCATAAATATAACCTCCTTTCATGTAATCTCGCTTCAGACTATTCATTGATCCGTACTGTAGAGACGGCGCATGCATATAGTTAAGTCCCAAATTAAATGAGCTCCCGCGGGACTTTGAGCAGTCTCAGATTATAACAGAAAGCCCACCGGTGTCTGGCCGGGCGCGATTATCCATGTGCCTATGGGTGGAACGGTTCACTAGGAAGTGTCTACAAGTACCGACGATCCGTATGAGCCCTCTACCGTCCCCCGACCCGATTCATCCACTCATTTGGTCTCGTGGAAACGACTGAGTGAACCCAAGTTGGGAAAGGACAATTCCACCGATTCAAAAAAATCTACTTTTGCCCTAGTTAAGAAACCTAAACAGCATTTTGTTAACTGAATAGAATAAAGCAATAGATATAGGTGGTTCACTTTTTTGATGTTTCTTTGACGAGACTCCTTTTCGTTCAAACTAAAAATGAAAATAAAAATTTGACGTGTCAAAGTCCATGTGGATTTGAGTATCTAGGTCAAAATGTCAGAAAGGCAAGAGTTTCAAATTCGTGCCTTACACGCTGAACTAAAAAAACAACTAGGATATGATATCGTGAATTTTTTGAAAATAATTGATGAATGGAAAGACGACGATCAGAAAGACCATGATCGGAAAGACCATGAATGGAAAGACCATGATAGGAAAAACCATCGGAAAGATCATGATTGGCAAGATCGGAGAAAAAGAGATCACGATGATGACAATGACAACAAGAACAGAGACAGAAATATCAACATCATTGACATTGATATCGATATCAAACATCGCAAAGAGTAGGAAATGAGATGACAAATACTAAATAAGTGGCCCCCCGGGTCTCTTGAAGCGAAATTACATGAAAGGAGGTTTATATTATGAGCGGATTCGGATTTGGTGGTTTCCCTTTTTTTAGTTTTGGATTGCGTCGCTTGTTAATTTTCCTGTTGGTAATCGTAGTATTAATTTTTGTTTTTTCCTTCTTTTTCTTCTTTTGATGAGATGAAAGGGAAGAACGGACTGGATAGTGTCCATAGAAAAAAGCCCTTAACTACCCAAGGTAGGTGCCAGCCTTATCGCTTGGGAGTGCGGGCTTTTTTCGTTGTTTCTTGAGGGGAGTGAGTAGTTGACGTATCTCTAGGAGGAGAGTTTTGACCGCGGTCAGCAACCCGACCACGATCCCGACAATCAAGAAGATTGTGTTAACTGTGTTCAGCGCCGCTCACCTCCTTTCGGAGGCCAGCAACTTCCCCGCACCGCACCTACCTGCGTACAACAAAATTTTACCACAGATCATTTCTGATAGAATAGAACGAGTCTTTTCCTTTTGCCTATTCCCACTTCCGTCGTCATCACGCCGGGGGAACAGCTGCATATGCAATTTTTCTCATCTCTCGCCCAGAACCAGGATGTTTTGCAGTGGGCAAGTCACTTGACCCGTCATCATTGATCCCTTTATTTCTTTCGCCCATTTCCCCGGTCAGGGGTGACATCCGACGCCGTTATGCGTATAATAAGCGATAATTTTTTCTAAGGGATGGGTGGGGAGAGAATTGAGTCACCAACAGTTCGAAAAGCTGAGGAAGAAACTGGACGAAATCAACTTGCAACTGCTTCGCATCATCAACGAACGTGCGTCGGTGGTAAAGGAAATCGGAGAAATCAAAAAACGATACAGTGTTCAAAAATTCGACCCGATCCGGGAAAGAGACATGCTGGAACGGATCGTGCAGCATAACGAAGGGCCATTCGACGACAACACGGTCCGCCATCTGTTTAAGCAGATTTTCAAGGCTTCATTGAGCTTGCTAGAAGATGACCACAAAAAGGCATTGCTGGTCAGCCGGAAGCGCCAGCCGAAAGACACCGTCGTCATGGTGGGCGATGTTCCGGTCGGCGGGGAGCGAAACGTCATGGTGGCGGGACCTTGCTCAGTTGAATCGGAGGAACAGGTTCGGCAAGTGGCGCAAACGATGAGCAAACTGGGAATTCGCCTGATCCGTGGCGGTGCGTACAAACCGCGCACGTCTCCCTACGACTTTCAGGGCTTGGGAGAAGAGGGGTTGAAAATCCTGCGCCGGGTGGCGGATGAATTCGGCTTGAAAGTGGTCAGTGAAATTGTTCATCCGGCCGATATCGAGATGGCGACACAGTATGTAGATGTGATCCAGATCGGTGCACGCAATATGCAGAACTTTGAGCTCTTGAAAGCGGCAGGCTCTGTTCGGAAGCCCGTGCTGTTGAAACGCGGCTTGGCGGCGACACTGGAAGAATTCATGTTTGCGGCGGAATATATTGTCTCCCGCGGCAACACACAGGTCATCCTGTGCGAGCGCGGCATTCGTACTTATGAAAAATGGACGCGAAACACGTTGGATATTTCGGCTGTTCCCATTTTGAAACAAGAAAGCCATCTGCCCGTGTTGGTGGATATCAGTCACTCCACCGGCCGTCGTGACATCCTGTTGCCCATCGCTAAAGCGGCATTGGCTGCGGGGGCGGACGGGATCATGGTGGAGACGCATCCGGAACCTTCGGTGGCGTTGTCGGATGCTGGGCAGCAAATCAATCTCGAACAACTAGAAGCATTGCTGACACAATTGCGTCAAACGCACGACTTGGTGTGAAGGAAGGGATGGCGGAGGTCGGGAACACTGTTTCCCCCGGAACACACAAAAAGCTACCCGGTTAAGGGTAGCTTTTTGTCATCATTGAACGATAAATTTCACTCGGGTACCGTCCGGGTAATCCTCAAGTTGATTGCTCACCCATGCGCCTGCTCCACGGTTATCATTCGGACTGATATAACGAACATCTGCGCCTGCGCCACCTTCCAGGCACATAGCCATTGGCCATTCGTCTCGATCATAACCGCTAATCGGCGGATAAGGCGCAAGCGACTCCTCCCGTCTTTCATCCGCTCCATCCCGTTCGATCGTGCAAACATCCGGTTGGCCAGATGCAATGGCATCGCGAATATGGCCACCGGTTTCTGGATATCGATCTAGCGGGAAGTAAAGTACAACGTCGTAGCTACTATAAGCATTAGTGCTATGAGAAGGTAAAACTGCAATAGACGACACAACCAGCGCCACGGCAATCACAAGAGAGCGAAGGAGTTTAAACATGTTATCCCCCTATTCATATTATTTGTAATAGACACTCTAATCAAAATATATCACGTTCAAGGATGAATATGAGGGATAACTACTATCATTTATCAAAACATTTACCCTATATCAATAAATGTTTCCCAAGGCAGATGATCCTCATCCAACTCCGGCAGCTGAAACATTTTCTGCTTTTTCTCTTGCTCATGAAGCAACGATTCATGTTTGGGCAAGATCATCCGATGCCCTACCCATAGCTTATTACCACGATCCAACTCCTTCATTTGAACCACCTCATGATTATATTATGGGAATACATGTTCGTATTATAGTGGTATTTTATTACGGGTAATACCAGCATAGCTCACTAGGGGCAAAGTAAGAGCTATCCTATTTTTTTTATTTCCGCCAAAAAGTTGAACAGCCTGCCTTATCCTTGATATTAAATTCAATTATCTTCTCTAGCAATTCGTAATTAACTGGTTCAGTCCATTTAATTCGGAACAAGCGTGAAGAAGCGCTGTAGCCAGCTTGGGCGATTTCATCGGCAAAATGCACCATTGTCTCTTCTTCGGGTAAAATGCTCAAATGATTCTTTGCTGTGGCAAACATAATGATGTATGTGCCGTGATCGGTAAACGTGGGTTTGTTCCACTTGATTTGCGGTTCCAAATTTGGGAATTTATTAGCAACCCACGCCAAAATTTCCTCTGTTCGGGCCCGATGTTGCGGGTTATCAATACGCGCTAAATATTCTGCAAAAACTTCCATGTTGTTCCCTCCTAAAATAAAAATTATGTCGTTCAGAGAAGTCCCTCAAACCCATTCGTCGTTAAAACTCCTCACAGAACCGCTCAGACACGTTCTTAAACAACACCTATTTCCAACTATATATTTTACAACCTGGATAGTCAAAATGTCTTAAAACGCAAATTAGAGGCTTTAAAAAGTATCTGACTTGTATCGCCAGCGATAGCTGGTCTGTCTAAAAGTATATAACTGTAGAGAGCCTTTTTTACAATAATTTTCCACTTCCCTATCCAAAAGCCGGGGTTTTCCCCGGCTTAGAAAATAAAGTGTTGAAACACGGGGAGGCGCATATACCCTTTCGAAGTCCATCCTCGGAATTTGACCTTACATCTCAATCGTGGCTCTAGGTATATAAACTGCTCATTTTCGGCGATTTTGATCAGATTGGACACTTCGTAAAGCGCCTTTCTCTCCGCTGGGACTACACCTAATTCCAAAATACCGACTGGTCGGATATCATTTCCTTCCTCGATCCCGATCATCCACCCAAATTCACTTTTTCGGTAACCTGTGATGACCACTTCCGCCTCTTTGTAGTTGATGACCTTTTGCCACGCTTTTGACCGTTTCCCCGCTAGATATGGAGCGTCTTTCTTTTTCAGCACGATGCCCTCCAAATCCATCTTCGAGCAAACATTGAACAGATCGGTTCCGCAACCATCCACATAACGAATCGTGGCGATTGTATTGTCCTCGTCAATCGCTTTGGATAGTATCGCTTTCCGCTCCATCAGTGGTTGTTTGGTTATGTCCTGTCCCCGATGATAAAGTATATCAAACACAATATACTGAACAGGAAGTTGGTGAGATAATCGTTGAATTTTCTCCTGCTTCCCAGCTTGCAACCGTCTCATAACCGCTTCAAAATCCGGTCGGCCTCCATCACCGGTTACGATCAATTCGCCGTCCAACACTGTTTCAGGCGGCACTGACAACTTACTCAGTTCAGGAAAACGATCCGTCACGTCGTTTCCATGTCGCGTATATCCCCTTATGCCGTCCACGGTCGATAGGAGCAGCCGAAACCCGTCCATTTTCGGTTCAGCAATGTACTCGTCACTGTCAAAAGGTCTATCGGATTGATGTGCAAGCATTGGCTCAATAAACACAAAAATCCCCCTGCCTTTTTGGCTATGTATAGGGGGATCTAATTTTATTGTATCATTTCGCATTTAAATCGGGAGATGGGAAACAGAGGAAATACTGTGACCACAGGGGCGGGTTCATTTCTTCTTATATCCAGCTTTTTTGGCGTCCTCTTCGTTCCAAAAGAACACCCTTTGTTCTATGAGAATATCCTTGTATTGATCGGGTTCCACGTACTCTTTGGTTTTATAGTTACCTGCGTACTTATCGGGTTGCCGGTGACCAACACGCAGCCGGAACTCATAAGGCAATTCTTCCAGCGGATCGTCAGGATTCCAGATGCCGCGGCCGTCTTTCTTCGCCTCATTGAGGGAATCTAGGTATGGCTGTACCCGTTCAAAATTCGGATAGATTATATACGGAACGGCTTTTCCTTGAAGAATCATCTCTCGGTTGACATCCATATCACCTTTTTGGATATAGGCGAGCAACCTACCGTAGTCATCTTTCGCTTGTTTTCCGGGTATCACTTTCACCTTTGTTCCTTCAGGAAGCAATTGTTTTAAATACACTTTGGCTTCTTCTCCGTATTTTCCTTGACTTTTCCCTTGGTAGTTAGTTTCAGGAGCGTCAATGGAAAGCATGCGGACTTTGGTGGTTCCCAATACAGGATTTTTCAAATGAACGGTATCTCCGTCCACAACGTCATCAATTGAGGATTCATAACCATTGGGCTGATCATCCGGTGGATTTGGTTTCTCAGGCGGAGTGGGGGGATTACAACCGGCCAGTAACACCACGGCTAACAAAAAAACCCACAGCTTTTTCATGTCCCTTCCCCCTTAACCTTAATGTTTAACCAGACATTAATTGGAATAAGTTGTATCTTTACTCTACTACTATTATCAGAGAATTACAATTGTGTTAATGTAAAAAATTGATTACACCAACGCTCCCGCTATTATTTCATACTACCTCCCGCTTAAATCCCATGTTTCCTGGGAATCCTAAGTATGCCTTTATGAAGCGGTACTACATTTATAGCAGGCCTTGCCGAAGAAGTTCGAACAGCCCGTCCGAAGGTCTTCTGGCAGTCGTAGAGGTGGAAAACACTACGAAACTGATCAAAGACGGACAGCGAATCCGTTTGAACGAAACAGAAGGATATATAGAACTGCTGTGACTTACGATGACAGCTTACGTTATCACCTTGCGGTTGGATTCGTCATAGTTCCACCTTCACCATGGTTCCATCGGAGGTCGGAATGAGATCTTCAGATCTCTTTCTCCCCTTGTTTGCCAGGCGTTACAAAAGAAACCCGCCCATGGCTCACAATCTGGACGGGTTTCTTTTTATTTCTTCTTTATATCCATCTTTTTACCTTACTCCATTTCAACCCACTTTTCTTGCTTCAAATCATAGCTATCGCCGGAATTAGGGTAAAACAAGTAAATGGGAATCGGTGATTTCTTTCCATCTGCTGCGTTAAAACATCGTTGGAAAAATGAAACAAAGTACTCTTTTGCAAACTCATCAATCTCTTCGACTAACTCTTCATCATCACGAATCTCCGAACGGTCTTTATCTAATTTTGAGTAAAGATAGAAACCAAATGTAGGCAAATCATTATCTGGTTCTCCATAAGCATTATGCATAAGTTGCCCATAATTTTCATCCATTTGTGTACAAGTGACACCAAAAACCCCGCCATTTCCTCTTATTTCTAATTCTACAAATTTGGCATCCGGATGAAAAGGGTACTGTATGAGAGTTCGGAACTTTTGGATCGTCGCTTCCTGTTCTTCGTCAATAGCTTGCTTGACAAGCATTCGGGTATTATGATCCATTTGAATCCCCCCTCTATTGTCTTGTCAACGTCCACCGCCCCAAATTTGACGTCCGCCTGTATGTCTTATGTTACCATGGACTCTAGATTTCACAAGTTGCATTAACCCTTCTTCCTGATGATGGTGCCATACATACCCAACTGGATCTTCCCCTTTACTAATCCATTCATGATTGGCTTTGATGAACTCTTCTTTTAACTTTGGGTTTTTATTTAATTTCTCAATAAGAGTAGCACTTCCCCTCCCGGAAGACAATTCGGATAACTCGGAATCAGAAAGATTGTTTTTTATCACAGGATTATCTCTAATAAACACCTTTAGTTTTTCGATTCCAGGGCTATTTCGATCTCCAATTCCTTTCTCTAATACTTCCAGAAATGTATTGTCTATTTTTTTTGTCAGTTCAGGATTGTTTTCCATATCTTTAGCTAAACGTTTATCAAGTAGCTTAAATTGAGTGTCATCAACCAATAAATACTGATCAACATTTAAACGGGATTCATAATCTGTCCATTGTCTAAAATCAGGAAATCCGTTTTGGTCAAACGGCACCTCATACTTCTGACCATTAACATCAATAGTAAAATTCTTGCCTGCGTATGAAGAGTTGCGAATAGCTCTTTCTCTCCCATCATAATACGTTAAATATTTTTTTCCGTTTTTATCCACAACTTTACCAGCATTTTCATTTGGAGAAAACTCCTTTTTCGATGAAGGTTCTTGACCGTATTTTCTTAAATTCGCTGCACGAATGCTTTCTCTTTCAGATTCAGATAGCCATTTGGCGGCCTGAACACCTTCCGAAGATGCCGTTTGACCTGCAAACTTCTGTAACCACTGTCCAAAAGCTGTATCGCCAATTTTGGGTTGGTATGTACTCCCGTTAGCTAAAACAACCTCTTGCGCAAAGGGGTTTTTGAGATTGTTAATCCCTTGAATGAGTTGGGTGCCGTATTTATTGATATAATGCCCACCGCTAAACAAAAGCAATGTAGCTAGCGCTGAAATACCAGCTTTTTTCCAATCTATTTTTCTTCCATGAAGAATATCATCCGAAGCGGATGCTGTACCACCAGCACCTATAAACTTCATAAAATTACTGACATAAGGGGCCAATCGTTGGACAATAGGCTTGGCGACTTTTCCCAGAACAGATGTGAGAGTTTGCCCGATCCCTTCTCCAACACCGTGGGTAATCAGACCGACAATGCCGCCAATCATTATGTCTCTAGCGATTTCCTTTGGGCCATTACCTTGAAGATAAGAGAACAATCCTCCTATTCCAGACCCACCTAATATGGAATAGCCTGCCCCTCTGACGATCAGGGCAACCCCTGCTTCTTCAGCGAACGGCACAAAACATAAAACTACACCAAGTACGACCGTTCCAATCGCTCCGAGCTCTTCTGTATGGTCCTTGATCCAATCCCAAACATCTGAAGCGACACCCTTGGTAAAATCCCATGCTTTACCTGAGTACTCCTTCGTTTTATCCCATAACCATCCCAATCCATTCTTGAATGAGCCCCATAAACCAGTATCCTGCTTGTTTTTCAACGGTTGGATATGAGGTTTTTGTTGATTGCCATCACCTAGAGGCCCCAAGTTTGGAGGGGAATGATTGCTTCCCTCATAGGATAATGAGGAGTATGGTGATTTTTGATCAAACTGAGAAGCTCCCTGTAAGATACGGTTATGAGATGAAGAGCCTCCGCCTACAAAGGCTTCACATCCGGCTAACACACTGGCATCCTGATTGATACGAGCGATTTGGGTCTTAATCGCGCATGCCATTGACTTTTTGACCGGTTCACTGATGACAGCGTTAAAAATAGCTAGTCCCAACAACGCAGCCGCACTCATCACGATGACATATTCAATGGTTGGTGATCCACGCCGGTTCCCCAAAACTCTCGAAAATATGCCTGATAAGGCACTCCAAAATCCCCTCAATAAAATCCCTCCGGAAAGAAAAAATTTCTATACGGATTCTATATTACACCAATATTCGTCTGGTTTTAATAGACAAATAGTAATATTACGGAAATGGTTTGTCGGTTTTCTTATCTTGTCGCCAAGTAACTAAATGAATACTCTTCCTAATAATCGCTTCTACTTTAGATATCTTAGGAGCAATAAAATATAAAAAATGTACTACCATTGTCACGCAATATCTTCACTTCTCATCTTTATTCATCATTACAAAAAATCAGCCTTTTGTTTGTTCGAAACCCACGTATTTCTCACTGTTAAACATAACTTACCCAATGTAGTTGAATAACATAATAGGTAAATCTTGATGCTGCTTTTTACTGGAGAATTAAGTATAATCAATGATGTAACCATCTAGGAACACATATTCTACATAAGGGTGAAGTATAGATGATATTTAGAAAAGGGGAGTTATTTTGCGGGCCTGGTGGTTTAGCTTTAGGTTGTAAACTTCCACAATCTATTAATAAGAAAACAGGAGAGGTTTTTAAAGTAGAGCACACGTGGGCAAATGATATTGATCCTTATGCATGCCAAACTTTTAGAAAAAATATTTGCCCAGATAATCCCGAATCTGTTATTTGTAAAGACGTCCGTGAATTAGAAATTGAAAAGTTACCTCCCATTGATTGCTTTACATTCGGATTTCCATGTAACGATTTTAGTATTGTTGGAGAACACAAAGGTACAGATGGAAAGTATGGTCCACTTTACACATACGGTGTAAAAGTATTAAATTACCATAACCCATTGTTTTTTATAGCGGAAAATGTTGGTGGACTTCAGAGTGCAAACGAGGGAAATGCCTTCAAAAAAATACTTCATGATATCGCAAATGCTGGTAAAGGGTACAACATTACTCCTCACTTATACAAATTTGAGGAATATGGAGTACCTCAAAAAAGACATAGAATAATTATTGTTGGTATAAGAAAAGACCTTAACCTACAATTCCGTGTACCTGCACCTACCCACGTGGACAGATATGTAACAGCTCGTGAAGCGTTAGAAGTACCTCCTATACCACCTGATGCTGCCAATAATGAGCAAACGCGTCACAGCTCCAAAGTAATTGAAATGCTGAAATATATCCCACCTGGTGAGAATGCATGGTATGATGGAATCCCAGAAGAACTACGACTTAATGTAAAAAAGGTTAAAATGAGTCAGATCTATAGAAGATTGCATCCTGATGAACCAGCTTATACTATTACCGGATCAGGTGGTGGCGGTACTCACGGTTACCATTGGAAAGAAAATCGGGCACTCACAAACCGTGAACGTGCAAGATTGCAAACATTCCCGGATGATTTTGTATTTGAAGGTCCAAAAGAAATGGTTAGGAAACAGATTGGTATGGCAGTTCCCCCATTGGGAGCAAAAATAATAATGCAAGCAATACTTGATACATTCGCTGGTAATCGATATAAATGGGTAGAGCCTAAATGGAATTTTGAAGAAATGGAAGGAAATGATCTGGTAAAAGTCCTTCAAGAACAAGCAAACTGAAGCATTGCTTCAGTTTGCTTGAACATCATGTTCCTATACCTGTTTAATTACATTCATAAACTCCCCAAATGTTTTGTAACCTCTATTCTTAATGGCGTTCAAAAACATCTGTAACCTCTTTTCCTTTGCAATGTTATTCTCAATACAATAATCCAAAAAAGAAAGAAGGACTCTGGCACTAATGATTATTCCATTTATATCTTTATTAATGATTTTTTTTGCTTTCTCGCTAATCCTAACTAAATTATTTTCACCACCAAAATCATTCGCAGTTACATAACCAAAAAAGCACAATTCTCTACCTTCAAAGTTATCATAGTTTGGAATATACTCAGATGCCATATGAGATGCTAACGATGCACTAAGCGAGAATTTTTGACGATAATTTTTGGTATCAATTATTCCACATTTATTTTCTCCATATTTTAGTAAAATCTCAATTTCTGTTTTAGTATTTGCCGAATCTGGTCTCATGACCACTTGAAACCCTAATGCATTTAGCACTTCACCAGTTTTATCCTCAAATTTAAGGTTATTTTCTTCTGATAAGTAACTTTCTACAAAATCGTTATTTAGCTGGTCAAATCTTGATGAATTTTGAGCAACTTCAAAAGCTAATTTCTTTGCTTGCGCAGGATTAAACTCCTGTCTAAATATCTGCTCAAGCTTTTCTATACTTAGATTTGAAATACTAGGATAGTCTTTCAACAATGATTTGACTTTTATCTCCTTTTTTCTTGCGTTTGATGCAGGTTTTTTTTCTCCCATCCTAGTAGCTTTATAGCTATCCACATCTAATCCGCTATTTTCATACATGCGCTCTCTAGATATTAAATATCGTTTATTAAAAGGATAACGGGTTTCAAAGTAATCCAATTCTTCTTTTATACTAGTACTTTTTTCTGGATTAACTCGTAAAGCTTTACCTCTTATATACTCGACTAGACCAGTGTATTCACTAATTAACATAAATGTATGTGCTACATCAGAATGATTTTCTTCAAAGCTTCTCGAATCTTTATCGACACGATCCCTGTGATCATAACAATTCGCTATTTCTTCTTTCATTTCAATCTTCTTTTCAATAGGGGAATGTCTGTAATCAACAATCTTATGGATTACTTCGTCCAAATCAGAATCTTTCTTAGCAGTTAAAGCGAAATAGGTTATTTCCTCTTTTGTTAAATAATAATCAAGTAATTCTTGATTGGTTAAGCGAATCAAAAACAATATTGGACGGATCTCAAATCCTTCATCAAATTTAGGTCGAAATCCAGGTTCTAAAAAGTAAGCATTTGGAATTTGGAATGTAAGAATCTGTTTCTTGATATTCTCAAACACTTTTTTTCCTTCCAATATTGCTAATCCAACTTTAGTGGGAACTATGTATCCATCATCATTAGTGTAACAGTAAGAAAATGTTTTTAGTAATGCAAACCAAGTTCGTCCTCCAGAACCATCATGGCTTACGTTATTTCTTTTTAGATTAGCTAACGACAAAGCTCGTTCATATTCCTTATGAACTTCTCTATTACGATCCCATTTAATTGTAAAGTTATTTGTCGCTTTCTTAAGAGCCATTAACGCATCTCTGTGAAAATGAGGATCGCGTTCAGGCCGTGTAATAAACCACGTTTTCCTGCTCATGTCTTAAACCTCCGTAAGTTAAATAATCTTGTGTTTTTTTATTATATAAACATCGACATGTAGCAGAAAAGTTTTCGAATAGTATATATTTTCGTATATCAAGGAATACGAGGAGGGAACGGGATAAGCGAAAAAAAACGCTTGAAAACAGGGAAGTGATATGGGCTTTGACCAACATAAAAAAATGACAGCCGACGCGGATCATTCCGCGTTTTTTTCTTTTGGCCAAGTGAACACAAAATTGACACTCGATACGAAAAATTAATTTAGGTAGGTTTTAGAAACTATTTTGGTGGGAGAGAAAATGTATAGTTTAAACGGAGACTGGAGTGCAAAGACATTACATGGAGCACAATTTGTGTGCGGGTATTGTGGTTCAGTTACAGCTTCTAATCAAGGCTTTTTTAATCAAATAAAGAATTACCACCACACTAAATACAAACACTTTATCTATATTTGCAGTTTCTGTAATCTACCCACTTTTTTTGAATATTTTGGGACAGACTGTCAAAAACAAACTCCTGCTCCCATGATAGGTAGAACAGTTAAGCATCTTCCTAAGGATGTGGAAAAAGTTTATAATGAAGCCCGTGATTGCACAAGTGTTGGAGCTTATACTGCGGCTGTGATGTTGTGTCGCAAGCTACTAATGCATATTGCTGTAGAGCAAGGTGCCGAAGAAGGAAAATCATTCAAACACTATGTTGATTTTTGGTAGAGAAATCATTGATATCTGACAATCAAAAAATTTGGGTTGACCATATCCGCCAGTTGGGTAATCAGGCTAACCATGAAATTGTACATTATGTGAGAAATGATGCAGAGAAAATCTTGAGTTTTGTTGAGGTATTGCTAATAATGACTTACGAATTTCCCCATAAATTAAAGGGTGAAGAAGAGACGTCTCCCCATTCGACATAAAAAACAGCCGATCCCTTACGGGGCGTTTGGTTCGCTTGCGCGAAATAGTACAAGACTCTTCCGAACGAGTTTTGACCAACATAAAAAAACCGGCTATTAATTAGCCGATTTGAGCTTGATGACGAACCCTTGGTTTTTTCCTGAACAAACGAAAGAGCACGTGGGAATAATGGAGGTCTTATGCTTAGAGAAAATCTCTTTGATAGCAAGACGGAAGAGCGGTTGTACCTTTATCTTCACTCCAATTTGTCTGATAAATTCATGATTCATGCGCATGTCCCTGTATTTAATGTTTTTGAGAGAAAAAAGGTACGTAATCATCCTAAGATCGGGGAGAGGGAATTTTCCTTTTTAGAAAAAACGAATTTTGATTTTGTTGTGGTGGATAAAGACAGTAGTAATCCAATCCTCATCATTGAGTTCGATGGTTTGGGCATGGGTTACAACACAGAAAAGGAATACGTACAAGTAAAAGAAACGTGTGATCCCTACCGGAAATTGAAGCTCGACTGTAAAACAATACTTTGTCATTCGGCTAAAATGCCATTTGTTATCATTTCCTACCCCGAAGTTGAGCTAATCGAAAATCAAATAACAGTCCTAGATGGGATCATTGGAACTTATTTAGCAAATCGGGAATTTAATCGTCTTTTTCAAGAGGATGTTCATCTATTAGAGGAAGAACTGAAAAATGTTTACGATCCAATTCAGAGAGAAGTCATTATTGAGCAGTATGGGTTGGAAAGGGAAGTCGAAAGCAAATATAGATATAACCCAATCTTGAGGAAAATAATGAAGTTACAACATAAATTGATGCTTGAAAAAAAGCTACCTATTAGCTGTTCCAAAATCCTCGGGGATCCGACTCCCTTATCTAAAAAACTCGGCTATCCTGACCAGGATGATGAAGGATATGATTCGTGTCTGGTAATTGCTGAGTACCGTGAAAATAAAAAAGATCCAGAAGACCCTTTTTCCACGAAGAATATCTTATGTCATAGGAAGATTCCTGTCCGTACATTTCATTGTAAAGGAGTTGTTCCCTGGATTTTGTCAGCAGATATTGGAGAATTACTGGTTCTTTTAGAAATAGCGAATATGTTTGGTGTTAGCGTTGATTGACAAGTTCAAAAAGAAGGCTAAATAAGCCCTCTTTTGACACAAGCTCAAACCGGCCATTAATTGGCCGGTTTAGCACCTTTTTTCTAAAAGGTGCTCTTTTGTTTTTGATCAGGAGTTCCGCGAACAATGCGGAATTGAATACCAATGCACCAAAGCTCCCGAATCATCGCTGTTCACCCGGCCACGGTGTAGGTGGCGTGCTGTGGCCGGTACGCTCGTCCATTGATACAAGGGAAATTGAATTTTGGAGAAGCAGCGGGATAAATGAATCAGTGAGGCAGCCGACATGAGCGAAAAAGAAAAGAAGTACCCCGGCCATGTAGACGGGGTTTTCTCTACCCAGGTAGGCTGGGAAATTACCGTACCTCAAATGGATGCTCAGATCATCCGAGAAAGTGAAAAAGGCCAGATCAGAAGGTAACGGAATGAATATCCCTCTTTTTTTATCGGTTCATTACTACTATCATAATATTCCAATATGTTTATGAATCCAACTTACCCAATTATCAAAAATCGGTCCTAATTGAATCACCTTCTAAAAGAATACGAAAAATGTTGCATGTAATAGGCAATACGGGCTTAATAACCGGGCGGTTATCTGCCGCCCGGTCTCTTTATTTAATGTCTGATCTTGGTCTACGTCTATTTTAAATCATTAAATCGCTCCCACCAGCCACTTTTCCGTTACCGCTTGATAATCTCCACTTTGTCTTGGTACTTGTCCAGCGCCGCCGACACTGCCGCCAACACTTTATCTTTATAAGCTGAATCAATCACCGATTTTCCGTCCACGATGACGCGATGCATCGGCTTCGGTTGGGGTGCGGCTTTCTTTTTCAAGCCAAAAGTAGCGGCCACGCCTTCCGCAATCGCTTGGGCCAACCCATCAAGGAATTTACCGTCACGCAACAATCTTTCTTCGTTCGGGTTGTCAATGAACAGGTTTTCAAGCAACACAGCAGGCATTTTGGTGGCACGCAGAACATAAATGCGGGAGTGTGCACCTTCTGTATCGTTTTTAACAGCATCCCCGTGTGCCCCGATCCCGTATCCTTTCAGGAAGGCCAACACGCTGTCGGTAATCACTTTTTGAATTTGCAACGTGCGGGACGGTGCACCTTTCATCGCATAAGATTCAAAACCGGAACCGCCGCCACAGTTGTTGTGGAGTGACAAGAATAAATCGGCTCCGGATTGGTTTGCAATGTCTACGCGCTTATAAAGTCCTTGCGGCGGTGCAGGATAGTTTTTGCTGTTGTTCCGGTCTCGCGTGAAGGTAACGGCCACGCCTTCATATTGACCCAGTGCGCCGCTCACTTTCTCGGCCAAATTCAAAGCCACATCTGCCTCACGCAACCCTGACTTCGACACCGCCCCGGAATCAGGTCCACCATGTCCAGGATCCAGACAGATTTTAATCATTTCTTATCGATCTCCTTTCCTCGCAGGATTTCTACAGCTTGTTGGATTTTTGGCGGAATGGGGAGACCCATCCGACCGGCGTTTTCAATGATGGAGAGGGCTTCATTGGCGATATAGAAAGCCGTGGCTCCATCCCGGAAAATATGACCGTCGCCCAACATGGCATCTACCTGATGGGCCACGGCCACTATCGCAAAGATTCCCACCTTCATCGTGATTCCCTGAAACCCGATCCGACTGGATAACTTCCCCTCTTTCCCTGCCGCCAAGAAACCGGTCAGGTAATCGAGGGCAACAAACAAAAGAAGTGTTTGCAACGCGGTTGACCACCCTCCCCATAAAAAAGAGGCGGCAGCGCCGCCAATGGCAACAATCAATTTAAACGTCGTCTCCATGTTGTTTCATCCACTCCTTGATTTCGTTTGCTGTTCATTCATACAGGTTTGAACGTCTTGGCGAAGTGTATCTACATCCGGCACATCCTCCATCGTCTTCAGTCCTGCGAGTATCAGTCGGGCGTAAGACGGCGCCAATGGATGCATCAGATCACCCCCTTTGCGAGAAGTGTCTCAAACAGATAAACCAGGGTTTCATCCTGGTCGATCTGCTGTCTGTATGGCAGGGCTTGTTTTGCAACTTCATGGCGAATATCCTGAGCCTGCAGCTCGGGGGTGACCGTATCCCCTTCCGCAACTGCAACGGAGTCAGGTAGAAAAAGAAAAAGCGCCATACCGGAAAACATGACGCCATTTCCTGCACTGTCCTTAAAACGGACGATATTCTTTTCTTCGTTATATTCGGCTTCAGAGATGTTTTCAAACACCTCAATGACGGTACCATCCCGGGTGCAACTGACGTATTTCATGAGAATCACCTCCGTTAAACGTAGGTTATCTCGAGTTTGGCACTATCATCGAATACGGCATAGTAGGCGTCACTGTCATTGGTCGTATACAGACCGATCCCCTTTGCAGTGCCGTTCGAGAAGTAGGAAAACCAGCTTGACGGCAAGTCGATCCATTTCGCTTCGCCGACGGCAAACGTGACGTTGTATGTCGGCGATAGTACAGAAGGTTGTCCCGTTGGTTTCGACGTGTAGCTGTGCATCCGAAGCGTGACGGTTACCTTATCGTTCCCGCCTCTTAGCCGCTTCAGATACACACGAATCCGTTTAATCGTCTTGCCTGTAACTGTACTAGACAGCCCAGACGAAAACAGCCAGATGCCGGTGTGCAAACCATAGCCTTGCCAGTCGCCCTGGCGGACGGTTCCATCCCCGCGCCACGAGTTGTAGACGGTGCGCCACGAGTCACCGCAAGTAGAATCCCATGTATAGACAGACGGTGCGGTTGGCGTCGAGCCCCCTGTCCCCGATCCGCTCTGGCCCTGTCCGACAGATGAGGGGTTCACCATCCCACCGTTTACAGCACGGATCGGGTTACCTGCACCATCTGGAATCTGGGTACTCCAGCCAATATATCCCGCATAATCCGCCATCACGCCATAAGTCGCACCACTTCCGACACACGAGTTCAGCATTGTCGTGGCTCCATACGCCGAGTAGACGCAAGCGCTGACGGCGTTGTAGAACTCACATTTGTAGTAATAGGCGAAACTGTTGTCATAAGTGGTGACAACACCTGTACACCCACCACTTCCACTGTTGCCGTATACCTTGAGGTAATTTGCATAAAAGTAGTCGGTTTCGAAAATCTGAATGACACCGATGTTTTCACCGGCTTTCGCGTTGATTCGGCCGTACAGGTTTGTGCTGGACTCTGTGCCGCCATACAGTTCCACCCGCATTTTGACCGACTTGCACAGGAAGGTGCCGGTCATCGTGTATCCGTTCATCACGATGAAGATCTTTCCGCTTCCCATGAACCCTGACAGGATGATGTCCTCATAGATGTCGGATTGCAGGTAGATTTTCACCGTACCGTCAAACACACGTGGAAGTCGATCAATGGCGGCATACACGGAAGCCAACGGCGTACTGCTACTCCCGTCATTGTCGTCGCTTCCCGTATTCGCGTTCACATAATAAGTGACGGTAGTCCCTGCCGGAATCCCAGTCGTCACCACGTTCGGAGCCTGGACATTTTCGGCTACAACCGATCCAAACGTAACCTGGGTATCATCGATGATGGCAATCGTTTCTCCATTGGAGTCATAGGCCACGACCTTGCCGTAGCGGCTTCCGCTATCCCCGAGACGCAGCTCCTGACCATATGCACCTTTGACGCCGGGACCACCAATCGAAATGTCATAGAAGTGATACCAGTACCCCGACGGTGAGCTTGTCCCCGTTATTTTGAAGGAACCGGAGTCATACGGGAACGAAACTCCGCTTGTGGTCCGGTAAGTGTTTCCTGAAAAATCACCATACAACTGATAGGTACCGACTTCCTGACGTAACAGGAAATCGAGCTTCAAACGGTTTTCTCCGGCGACAAGGTTCGAAAACTGACGTTTCTCGATGGTATTTCCATTGCCATCGCGTAGTTCCACCGTGCCTGACTGTCCCGCCGTGTCACAAAAAACGCTGACATAACCCAAATGGACATTTTCGGTTACTTGAATGGTGAGTGAATGGTTAAAGTTTGCATAGTCGCCATTCGCCAGCGGTTTCGGCGTGTTGGCAATGACATGTGTCCCCGTTCCCGCCGCCTTCTTGGCGGTATCCAATGTATCCCTGAGTTGCTTTTGAATCTCTTTGATCGTATCATTCGGGGTGATTTGGATCGGCTGATAATCCCCCAAGCTAACCTGATTCTTACTTGGGTCAGTCAGAGATTCTTTTACTTCCACAATCCGGGCCTCCAGCACCAGCTCGGGTTCAAAGGTGGTATCCTTCACCAGGATTGTGTCATAAAGCCGGATATCGTTGTCGGGGAGCAACGCGATATCCACTTCATAAGTGAGTTGTGGCCGGTTCCGCCGCTTTAATTCCGTCAACGTATTGTTGAACAGCTCTACCGCATTTGTCGCTTTGTCGTCCTTATAGATGCCGAAGATGTGTTTTCCGTCCTTCGACCATCGCTGAAGAGCATCCTGATCGCCGACCCATTTGGCTCCTACGGGTTTCTCATACGGATAAGAAAGTGTCGGATTGTAGGTGTCAAAGGTAAGCAGGTTGCCGGCGGAATCTTTGGGCCCGATCCCGTAGAGTGCCGTGACCAGTTGGGTATAGTCTTCTTTCCGCTTGGCTCCCTTGAGATTCAATCCATAAACAAACGGCTTGTTTAATTGCCGACCGCGTTGGAGTCTGGCATGAACAAGCCGCCTCGTGATCGTAAGCCCGTTGAACTCTACTACAAATTCAATTTCCGCTCCGAATTTGTCCATCACTTGGTGAAGTGCATCCAGTGAGGTGGCCACATCATCGAAAACAATATCTTGGGTTCCGGCCAGCTCCACCTCACCCGCCTGCCAGTTGGTGCCTTGCAGCAAATAGGAAATGGCCTGTGAAAGCGTGTAGCTGGATAACTTGGTCGGCAGGATGATATTGCTGATCAGATCGCCAACCGCGGCATTTTCACACGTAATCCGCTTGATATACCTCTCGTCGGAATGATCCTCTTCTGTGTTCACGATCCGAAAGAGATTGTAGGTACCGGTTCTATATGGATAGACGATCAGATTCCCGACGACCAGATTTTGAGCCGCAGGATGATCGCCCGGAACGGAAAACTCATACGTGAGATAGGCATATTCAATTCGCTCCGTCCGGACATCATCGAAAAACGGACATGCATTCGGGAGAGAGGGATTTAATATCCCAATGGCTTTTTCAAACCGATCCAATATATAGAGATTGGGGATCTTGGCCATCACAACCACCTCTCCCGATACTTCAGATATGAATTGGTGATGATGTCGGACGGATAGACAGCAAGCGCGTTGGTTCCTTTCATCAAACGGATGAAATTGCTCCCCGGGTCCATTGCATAGTAAAACTCTTCTTGGTTTCCATTACTGGTCTTGATGATTTCCCCCGTTGAACAGTCGATGTCCAGGATATCGCCAGCTTCAAACACATAAGGCACTTCGTTAGAAACCGGTGTTTTCTCATTCCACACCTGGATCTGCTCGATATAGTTGGTGGAGATCGCTTGTCGTGTCCCGTATGCACCAAAATGGACCTGTATTGCGGCCAGCTTCTGGGTGTAGAGATTGTCCTTGTCGATGAACTTGTATGAAAAAGTCTTATACAGCTTTCCGTTTTCATCCCGCCGTGAGGCACTGAACTCCCACCGGTTCCCGATCCGAGTTAACCGAATGGGCCCGTTAAGCTGCTTCCAGCTTCCAACCGGACCCGTATAATTGACAAAGACCCGCCCGGTGGACAGGTTTCCGGCACGGGCCTCTAAATAGGGATTGTCCAGGCTGACGCTGCTGTCGCGGATCGCCATTTTACCGATCACCGCGTTGTTGATGTCCAACAGGTAAACTTCCAATCTTCCCACTTGGTAGGCATAACCGGCCTTAAACCCGCATTCCACCTGAACGGTGAAGTCCTGGATTTGCTGCCCGAGGGATTTCACCCCCGCCGGACCGTGCCAGGTGGAGCCGCTTCCGTAATCACTGGCGCGGATTTTGGTTCCGTCTGACGCCAAAGTACCGGCCACCGTCCCACCGTCCACCCCAACACCGGCCGTATATCCCGCTACACTGGAACAATCATCGTCCAGCACCTTCGTCCGCTTAGTTACGGCTGTCTGGGTATCCACGTTGGCGGCCTGGCCAAAGTAAATATAATCGTCGGCGGAGAAGATCCCAAACTCGGTAGTATTCCCGGTAAATTCAAAGTGAAGCTGTGGGTACGCATCCAAATCGCCGTTGTTGACTACCTGAAGCGGGTTGGTGTCGCCCGGAATGAAGTTGGCCGTTTTTTCAGTTACTCCATAGGCGATGGGATCCGGACAAACAAATGTGATCGTACCAAATCCCACATGGAGGAGCTTATCAATATCCGTCTCCCCGGATACTTTCGCCATGTAGTATTTATCCGGTTCATCGGGCAAAACGAGCTGTTTGGGTTCATCATAAAACAGCCAACTCATCAGTGCCCTTTTTTTAGCAGGAAAATCGGCCATCGAGTAGGCTGCAATGGTAAGGGGAACCGTAATGGTCCTTTCCCCGAGATTCTGGCCGAAATAATAGCTCCCCGCCCGCCCGGATATGTCGGTTGTCACCAACGAAATGGGCGGATGGGGAGGGTTCTTGATCTTCCCCACTTTGACGAAAGAAGGGATCTCTTCGTTGTTCAGCATCAACTTAGCCAAATTGGATCACCCCTTTCGCCCGGTTGAGTAAGGTATCCTGTTTGTTGATCTCTTTGGCAATGAAAGGAGCGAGGATCCCGCTCAATTTCTCCATGTCCGACCGATCTTTGAAAAATACAGGCTGGTCAAACCGCAATGAAACGTAAACAGGAGCCGTTACAGGCGGACTGACCGATTGGACTGTTTGGACTGTGACGCCGCTTCCCGTATTCCTTGTTGAAGGGATAGGAATCGCTGCTTTAGAAAGAAGGTCGGATACACGACGGATCTGCGAAATACGGGATCGCATCCCCTCTTCAAACCCTTGGGCTGTAAATCGCCCAAGCTCCATCGTGACACGGGAAGGAGAGTGGATTTTCAGGTTATCTTTCATTGCCTGCCAAGCGCCTCTTGCAATCGCCGCTGCGGCAGAAATCACACCAAATTTTCCGCCCAGGATCCCCGAGGCAAAGCTGCTGGCGAGATTGCTCCCCAGTCCATAAGCGTCCACCTGCAGGTTATTCTTGGCGGCACTTGCCACTGACGCGGCATTCCCCGCCGCTTTTCCCTTATTACTCAAAATCCCGCTGGCGAATTGACTGCCTGCCTTATTGCCACCGCCGCCATCCGTTGTCTTTCCTAAAAGAGATTGAACCCCCAATCGAAGAGCCATAGCCGCCGCCTGTACATTGGGTTGGCTGGCTTTAAGTCCTTTGGCATGCGAATCGCCCGCCGCCTTTCCTTCCGGATGAAGATTCGCTTTTGCGTTGGCTTTAAGCAGCTTCTCGATCCCTTTGGCGAATGTCTGAATATCAACCTTCCCGTCCTGCAAACCTTTCAACAGCGTCTGGACGGTATATTGTCCTTGGGGCCCGAGATTGACTTTCATTTTGCTTTTGATATCCAGACCGAGCAGGCTGGCCGCTTTGTTGACATCGACGATTCCCGCCTGCATTCCTGCACGAAGCGTGGCGATGTTTTGCTTTCCTTCAGGCGACAGGTCCACCTTCATCCCTTGCTTCAAGCGGTTATTGAAGTATGTAGCCACTTGGTTAAACCCATAAGTGCCATTTGCCAGACCCTTGACAAACGATTCGGCAGTGACTTTTCCATCAGGGCCAAGGTCGATCTTCATCTTCGACTTCAAGTCGAGACCCAGTTTCTGCGCGATGATCTCAGGGCTTTGGGAGCGCAGCCCTTTCGTAAATGATTCCATAGCCACAATGCCCATATCGCCATACAGTTTGATTAATCGCTCGCGCCCTTTTTGCGCCGCTTCCGTCGCTTTAGCGGCAGATTGGCTTACACTGTTGGCAAATTCCTCGTTGTTCTTTTTCCCCTCTTCGTTCAACTGGGCATCGGATTTCATCAATCCGGTCTTGGCCGTCACATATCCCATGAAACCATCCAGCATCTGTCCAGTTGCGAGCTGGTATTGCTGCGCTTCATCCGACATGCTTTTTCTCAATTCCTGGATGGCCTGTGCGCGTTTTTGTTGTGCCACCGCGATCTTCTCTCGCTCCATCTGGTCAATGATCGCGATTTGCTGATTATACTGCTCACGTGTAATATTGCCATTGGCCAGTTGTTCCTCCCAGACGGCCTTCAGCTCCTTGGATGTTCGTTTTGCTGCATCGACGGCATGCTTGTAGGTTTGATCAATCGTGGTCATCCACTGTTTGGCACCTTCAACCGAGATTTTCCCCCGCTCCGATTCCAACTTCTTCATGAAGCTGTTCAGATCACTGACTTTCTTGACAAAGGTTTGTGCCCCTTGATCCACATCCCGGAGTGCTTGCTGGTATTCGGCAGCAAACTTCTTCGGCATCTTGGAAAGGTTTCCGCCGTATTCCAACAATCCTTTTCGAATGATTTCATTGGCCTGTTGAATCTTCTTGATCTGGGTGTCAATTTTCTTGATGGCGTCATCCGCCACTTTTTGAACCGCAGGTTTCAACGCATTGGGCACTTGAGTAAGCATGGTGGCCGTAGCCTTCTGGACATTGATTTTGTCCCGATTCAGCTCGGTGACGATTTTATCTCCCATTTGGGCGAAGATAGCGACCGTTTCGTTCACGATCCGTTTAGCCTCTGCACCGGAAGCGATTCTCAACCTTGCAAGGTTGACCATCGCTTTATCCCGCAAATCCATATAGCCCTTGGCCGCCTGGATCGTCCCTTGCGAGACTCCAACACCGAACCGTCTGGCATCCGTTTCCGCTTGATTCATGTCTGCGGATAGCTTGTGGGATAACCCAGCCAGTCCACCGATGGCCACACTTGCCCCGACAATAGCGGCCACGAAGGGGTTGGAAATGGCGATAATCCCCGCAATAGCTCCGCCCAATGCCAGAACACCGGCAGTAACTGAAGCAAAGATTCCAATCGCTTCCTTGGTGGTCGGATTGAGTTGAGAGAACCAATCCATCACACTCTGAACCCCATTGGCGAGACTCCTCAAAACCGGAAGAAACATACTTCCCATTTCGATCTGAGCCGTTTCAAAAGCGCCACGCAGTTGCTCTATCGTCCCCTTGAGGTTGTTCATCCGCTGACTCGCCACTTCCGCCGCCGTGGTCTTGGACATCTCCTGGGCCATCTCTCGGACGCCTTCCGCCCCTTCCTTAAAGGCAATATTGGCCGCCCGGATCGCATCAGTTCCGAACATCGTTTTCAGCGCTTGGTTTCGCTGTTCTTCAGATAAGTTCCTCAATCTATCCCGGAGAACCCCAGCGATCTCGGCAAAGGATTTCACCTTGCCGTGAGCGTCAAAGAACTGGTTTTTCCCGTCTGCGGTGATGATACCAAGCTTTTTCATTTCCTCGGCAGCTTCTTTTGATGACGGAGAAAGGTTGAGAAGCATGGTTTTCAAACTGGTCCCGGCATCGCTTCCCTTAAGTCCATTTTGCGCAAACACCGCCAGTGCAGTGGCCGTATCCCGGAAGGACATGCCTGCCCCCGATGCAACCGCAGCCGCAGCGGCCAAACCATAGCGCAGTTCATGAACATCCGTTGCCGATGCGTTCGCCGCACCTGCGAGGATGTTGGCCGCCTCCGCAACGGACAGATGATCCGCCTTAAAGGCATTCAGCGCAGTGGAGGCGATTTCCGCCGCTTCAGCCAGACTCAACTCACCGGCCGCGGCAAGGTCTAAAGCTCCTTTCAGACCGCCATTCAATATGTCGCGGGTAGACACGCCCGCCTTCGCCAACTCCTCGATCCCTTGGGCAGCCTCCATTGCGCTAAATTTTGTCTTTGCCCCCATTTGGATCGCCAGCTGGCGGAACTGTTCCATCTCTTGGGCCGAAGCTCCCGTGACCGCTTTGACACTGGATAATTGCGCCTCAAAGTCCGCCGCTTTCTTGACCGCGCTTCCCAATGCAACCGCCAATCCGCCCGCCATCGCACCGAGGGCAATTCCCGTCTCAATCGCCTGCTCCCGGATGTAAAACATATTTTGGCCAAAGCGACCAAATAACGAGCGTTGCTGGTTCATTTGGGTATTTACACGCCGGAGGGCCCCTTCCATATTGGCCAATTCAGCTTGGGCCCGATTCAATCGAACCGCCATTTTCTCGGTTTCATTGGCATTCGCACCGAGTTTTTGGGTATACGCCTCATGAATTTGGGAAAGCAAAGACACTTTTTGTCTTTGCAGATCGATCTGCTTGGCCAGCAAATTAGCATGGAGCCTCAATTGGTCCTGCGATTGCCCAAATGCCCGCATTTTTGCAGAGCTGGTGTCCATTTCACTTTTGACCAGCCTCAATTGGCGGTTGATTTGCGAAATCCCTTGCTCAAATCCCTTGGTTTCCAGTTTGACCTGACCCCTGATCTCGCCGAGAGATTCTGCCATGCTGTTCCCCCCCTTCCCTAAAAGAGGATCTGGTCAATGTAGACCTTTTCTTCTTTTTGTTGCTTCTTCGCGACATGGGCATACAGCCGCATATAAAAGACCATATCCATTTGGTCGATTTCATGGAGCTTCCAGCCCTGCTGGATCAGATTCAGATACAATTCATTCACTACTTCCGCCGGTTCGGCTTCGGCCGTTTCTTTTTTTTGACATCTTCATCGTCATCCAGCTCTTTTAGCGGCTCCATTACCTGATTAATGATGCCATGAACAATCGCCCAGGACTGGTCGATGATCTCCCGAGCATCGGTTCCTCGCTCGTATTCTTCAGGGGTGAATTGTCCCCCAAAAACCTCTGAAACGAAATGGTATAACTCGTTTAACAGCTCCTCCTGCTCCTGGGTCATATCCTGTCCATTTTCCTGATCCAGTAGCTTTTTCAGGAACTTGTTTCGCTTATCGTCCAAATCAAGTGCCCGACGGAACAGATAACCAGAAATAAAGTCCTGACAGTAAGTTTTGGTTTCGCCATGCAATCGAAGCTGGATTTTCAGCATCATACAACCCTCCATAAATAAAAGTGAGAGGGCCAGTCATCCGGCCCTCAACCTAAACCCATTCCCCTCCGCAATTCAACGGCCATCGCTTTCAGTACCCGTTCGCGGGATTCCACGATACTTGGACCGACAAACGGATGCGGAGACATCTTCGATGTCCCAAACTCCAAAAATCGAGCGTAGAACGATGTTTTCCCCGGCCCCACCTCAATTACTTTTCCTTCTTCCGATTCCTTGACGCGGCTCATCTGAATGTTATCTTTCAGATGAACCGCCCGCTTTTTATCCGAAGGCCCTGGTGCATTCCGGGCCATGGTCTCCTGCAGCTCCTTCGCCCCAGCTCTGAGCGCCTGATTTTCCCGGCGGGATACCTTCTGGCCCAGACGCTGAATGTTAAGAAGCATTTCTTCGACCCCATACCAGTCAATTTCCGCCATCCCGCCACCACCTTTTTGTTATCCGAAAATGTATTAGGCTGTCGGCGGTTCAACGGCGCTGAACCAGTTCTGACCGATATTGGGGACATAGTCGGGATGATCTTCATCAGCAATTTTCTGCCATGCATTATCCCAATCCCGGCGAATGAAGGTTCCTTTGATTGTCGCCGTTTGAAACTCCGGTTTGTCTTCCATCGTCTTGTATTCCGATTCAGGCACTTCAAATTTCCCTTTGAGAAGCCAGACATAACGGAATTTCCCGTTCGATTTGACCGATTTGAAGCCAATCGCCACATAGGGAGCAATATCCGTGGATTTCTTAATGATGACGCCCTGGCTTACGGTGTGTCCCAACAACTCCGCTTGGACGTCCAATGGCAGATCGCTCACCTCCAGTTCCACCTCAATCTCACCGAGGGACGAAGCGGTTTCCACGGGGCCGTCATCTGCATAAAGCGTTTCCGAGTTGGTTTTGGGCGAAATCTTGGCGTTAATCGCCGCCGCTACCTTTTTCGGCGTTTGGTACGTAACTCCAGTGGGATCGTCTTTCGTCAACACAGCATAATAAAGATCCCGCAAACCCACTTGCACTGCCATTTTCAATCAACCTCCTTGATGGTCGAATATCTCATCGCCTTATGGAAAACCTGGGTGTCATCCTCGTAAAGGTCATGGGATGAATTACGTTGATAACCCAAATTCTTCATGGTTTTGTCCACTTCCAGCGCGATTGCTGACGTACTTTCCTTGCTCCAGATATCAATTTGGATGTGAATTTCGCTGCTGAACGCGGTATCATCGGCAAAATCGCGATCAAAGTTCATCAACTCAAAGAAGGTGATGCGCGGAAACTCCTCCGGATCGGGAGCTTTGATCTGGTAGATCCGTTTGCCACCGAGTAAAGCAACAAGCGCTGGATTGTTCTCCAGCGCCTGTAACACTTCCGGTTTGACGTTAATCACCCCGCCATCAACTCCCGACACATCAGGTGCATTTCCTGATGTCGTTCGTCGATATCAATGACGGAGGTGATGTTAAAGATACGCCCAGAGTAAATAACCCGCATATCGGGTTTCACACCAGCTTTGTATCGCATCCGGATCCTGACGGTGTTCTCAGCATTAATCGCAGCCGCTTCAAAGTATTCCCGCCCGCGAAGCGGCTCCACTGCTGCCCAGACCGTGGCTATATCGGTCCAGATTTCGGTCACCAAGCCTTCACTGTCTTTGATCACGGTCTTTTTTTGCAGCGTCACCCTGTGTCGAAGATCGCTTATTCTCATGGCCTTTTCCTTTTCCCTTTCCTTTATGGGGTTCAGCGACTTCGTCCCCCAAGAAACCGCCTTTTCTCAATTCCTCCACGCGGTCGGCGTCAGTAGTCTCATAAACCCCGCCAGCCGGGTGATATTTGCCTGTGTGTTTGTCGATAAAGTCAGCAGTGACACGATATTTCCGCACGATGATCACCCCTTCTTAATCTTTCAACTGCAAAATGATGCTCTCCAACGCGAAGTTGAATTTGTCCATCTTCGCACTAGGATCACGGTTTTCATAGTGTAGCGCCACATAGAGCATCACTGCCAGCTTGTACAATTGACTATCGGATTCCGGGACACCCGCGTTTGCCAGATACTCTTTTGCACTATCTATGAGGAGAGCGAGGATGCCATCATCCTCGCTCCCATCAATACGGAGATAGGTTTTCAGATCATCAAGTTTCAGATCCATGTTTCACGCCCCCATCACTTAAGCCTGGGGTGCTACTTTCGCAATGCGGAATGCGGATTTCAGCAAGAGCTGCATATCAAACCAGGATGTGAGGACGAACAGATACTCCCCTTTGTTTACGTCTTTATCCGAGTCATAAACCATATCGCCATCATAGTTCAGATGGGCATAGTTAAAGTCGCCAATGATCGGATCAACGGCGGAGTCACAAAAGATGACCGGCTTACCGAGAACTTGTTCCGGCTGTGCGTTGTATAGGGTGGTGTTGCCGTTGGCCAACGTTTCAATGATGTCCATATAGTCAGCGAAAGTCATGACAATCTTCGCATTTTCGCGGAAATCCTCATGCAGATCAGCCAGAGACGCTTTGATAGCCTTGTATTTATCCGCAGCTGTCACCTGTTTGACGGCATTTTGTGTAGAATAGAAACTCATATGCTCCTCACCGGTTGCCGGAGTGGTGGCGAAGGATACTTTCTTCTCTTTGGCCGCCAGACCGGAGCGCAAGGCGTTTTCCACGTAATTTACCAGGTTTAAGTCAGAACCATGGAGAACGGTATCTGAGATTCGGGCTTTCACCTTGAACTTGAAACGGCCGAACGAAACCTTATCCCCCGTCAAAGCGATCTCTTTTGCCGTTTCTTCGTCACCGATAAAAGCATCATCATCAAGGGTAAAGGCGATTTTCGGCACTTCCAATCCTTTTACGTTCGTCATTCGGATGACGCCACGCAACGGATTTCTCGTAAACGGCTCAGAAATGAGCTCATTGGCCATGTTGGTCGGCAGGAATTTCTCTCCGCCTGTAGACGTGGTTTGTTTGATCGCGCCCAAAAGGTTCCGTGCTTCTTCAGACATTTGGCGACCGAGAATCGCCGAGCGGATCAGGTCCGCTTTGGCTGCAATCATGCGCTGTTCGTTGTTGTCTGTACCGAGAACGGGGTGATTTTGCTTGAATTGAAGCTCCAATTTGGCCCGTTCTTCCTTTTCTTGCTTCTCGATTTCCTCTTTCAGGAGTTTGAACCGCTCTTCGGTGTCTACTTGTTTCTGTTTCAAATCTCGCAATTCCTCAAGTTTGGCTCCCGGGTCGCCTGCTTTGGATCGGATCTCCTCCGTAATTGCCTTTAACTCTGCTCCCAGGTCCGCAAGCTGTTGTTTCATCTGATAAATCGTCGGCATTAGTAATAACCCCCTTGTTTTTTCAAAAATTCATAGACTCGATTGGCTTCAACCAGGATTTTTTGCCTTTCTTCTTGTTCAGAAGCACTGATTTCAGGCGTTTTTTCGCCTTTTTTGACCATATCCGGGGTCAAACTGCGCACTTCTGCGCTGGTTGACGTATAGGCCGGAATCGGGGTGAGTGTGATTTCGTACAGTTCCAATTCGTTGATCGTCCGGAACCATCGTCCGTCCCTTTCTTCCCAGTCTTGATCCACGATTCGAAAACCAATGCTGCATTGATTGATCAAACCACTTCGGACTTCTTCGATCACATCACGTCCAAGTGTGGTATTGGGTGGTGTAAGCTCAAAAAATAGCCCTTTTTCATCACTTCTTAGAGTCAAATTTTGCCCGGTTCGTCCAATTACGTTGTCCCAACTATGGTTTCTTAGCGCGAAAATGTCACGTCCGGACTCCAAGCTTTGTTTGATCGCATCCTTTGCAATCCGCTCGTAGAAGACGTCACCAAACCAATCACGGATTTCCGTGAACTCATCGTAAACGGCCGCATAACCGGTGATCTTTAGGCTTTTTTCAGTTTGTTCACGGGTTTCTAGCCCATGTATTGGTAGTGTTCGGATCTCATTTTGGCTCGTTCGCGGGTTCATTCGTCGGACTCACCCCCTTTCGATTCGGATCATCGATCGGTGACAGGTCCTTGCTCATATACAGCCTATCGCCTCCCGGTTCCGGTGGAAGTTCCTCAAAGGCTCTTACTTCATTGGGTTTGAACCACCCCGAGCGAATACCCTTGAAATAAAACTCCCCGCGTGTTTTGATGTCCCCACGCAAAAGAGCGTTCACGTTGAACTTGAAAGTAAGTCCACGTAAACGCTCTTGTTCCGTTAGCAGTTTTCGATTGAACTCCTGTTCATACTGGCGAACAATCGGCAAAAGGGTCCCCTGAACAAACTCAAGGTACAATTGTTCCATGCTGGAATAACTTGCACCCTCTGTTTCGCCCAGCATATGAACCGGCATGTTGAAGACGGTGGCCACTCGTGAGCGGGTGATCTTCTCAACCTCGAACACTTTCGTGTCGATGATACTCCGTTCAATCGGGTTGATCTCCGTCCCGGCTTCTTGGATGATCACACCGCCGTTGGCTTGGTAAAACTCCTTAAAATTGTTCAGGATCTCGGCCTTTTTCTCTTTCGACAGGGTCGTGTTCATCTTCAGGATGAACGACGCCCGGATGGCGCTGTCCATCTGATCCAGGCTAAATGTCCGGACTTTCCAATCATAATCCACCGTGTTGCGGAGAACATCGATTGGGCTGATTCCCTTGTATCCGACCGAGTTATAGACGATCGTTTGACCTGTTGCGGCAATGTGTTTGACGTGTATCATATCCATGTTGTGAATGTAATACATCCCGTTTTTGCCTTGAACCTCATACCAGAGTTCATAGGTATTTTCTTCGATGACTGGTTCAACTCTGGTCGGGTCCAAAAGCAAAAGCGATTCCACTTGATAGTTCCCGTCATACATCTTCAGCGCGTAGCCGTTGCCGAATGTATCGCGCATCACTTCCAAGGTGCGGATAAACTCAAAACTGGTCATATTTGGATTCGGCGAGTTCGCCAGCATGTCCGCGATTCGATTGTTGACTGGCGTGAAATCTCTATATAGTTTCAAAGGTAAACTCGCCATCGCGTTTGATAGTCGGGTGATCGCTGCGAAAATGGTTTCGTTCGTCGCAAGTATGTTCCCCGTTTTACTGGCAAAGATATTGCTTGGTGAAAACCACTTCACAAAGTCGTATCCATCACCGCTGTACTTGTTCCGTAGAACATTCCAGGCGACTTTGAGCCGTTGCCGTAGATTCAGTAGCATCACCCCCTTTATCGTAAAAGATCACTAATTGAGACAAATTCCACTTTCCCGTTGGATTGTGACACTATCATGCGTTTCATCACTTCGGTGTGAGCATTCAACAAGGCGGCGAATCCATCGATCTTCCGGTACCGGTTCTGTTTGGTCGGCATCCAGTTGCCATTCCGGTCTTCCACCAATTTCACGTTGTTAAGATACCAACGGAACAGCTTGTTCTGGTTGTAAACCACTTTTCCATCAAGCAGAAGCTCCTTTACGTCCTTCATAGCCGGGCTGAGTGTTAAAGCCCCTTGCCGGACGACCTGTGTTTGAAAACCGTGCACTTTCAAATCTTCCACCAACCGGTAAGCATTGGCCGGATCGTAGGTGATCAGCTCGATGGCGTACCGTTTGGATTGCTCAACAAACCAGTCAAAGACATATTTGTAATCCACATAGTCTCCCGGACAGATTGTCAGCAATCCTTCCCTTTCCCATTCTCGAAAAGGCAGCTTTTCGTTATCTAATTCGACTTTTCGCTGTGGGATAAAAGAATGGGATAAGACAAAAACCCGCCCATCATCGAGCGGAAACTCCAGACATGCAGCAGTAAAATCCTCGGTCTGTGACAGGTCAAACCCACCCACACAGTTCTTGCCTTCCAACTCGGCAAGGTCGATCCATCCGTCATTACGCCTGATCACCTCGTAGTCGATGAAGGACTGCTCATCGGACTGAACGAACAGGTTCAGTCGCTTGGTGATGAAGTCGTTTCGCTCCGCCGGGATGCTCTTCCGGGCATTCCACTCCTCGATCATAGTGTCAAGGTCAATGGTTACGCCCAGGTTCGGGTTCGCTTTCACCCAATTGTCCGGATTGTCGATATCATCATCCTCATCCAATTCGGCGATAAAATAAAAGGACCGTTCATCCTGGATCACGCCTTCCAGCACGTCAGCCGCCTTTTCGTAATAGTCCATCAGTGGCCCATCCAACTGGTAACCGGCGGTTGTGATGTACAGGATGAGTGGTTGTGTCCGGGCACCGGTACTGTTTTTGATGACGTTAATCAGTTTGTAGTCTTTGTACTCGTGGATTTCATCAAATATGGCGAGATGAGCATTCAAACCGTCCAGTTTCTCACTGTCGGACGCTTGCGGTTCAATCTTCGAGAACGTCTGATCGTAGTGGATCGCGTCCCGCAAGACACGGAAGTGTTTGGACAAGAGCGGGGAAGATTTGACCATCTTCTGGCACTCATCGAACACCACACGGGCCTGCTTCATACTGTTGGCCAAAAGGTAAACATCTGCGCCTTTTTCGCCATCCTTGGAGCATCCGTAGTTGGCTAGGCCACTAACCATGGTACTCTTACCGTTTTTCCTAGCAACAAAAATAAGCCCCTCTTTGAATCGACGGAGCTTGGTGTCTTTATGAACCCAGCCGTACAGGGAGCCGATCACAAAATGTTGCCACGGCTGAAGTTCTAAGCGCTTATAGTTGCCTTTGGATGGTTTGCAAAACCGTTGGATGAACGTAATCGGCCGCAAGGCTTTTTCCTCATCGAATACATAGGGAAAATCGTCTGTTCCTTGACGCTTCAAGTCTCTCAAATGGCGTTCACAAGCCTGACGAACCTTCTTGGAAACAATAATCTTACCGGCAACTGCATCCTCAGCATATGACGTGGTGAGCAGATCAGAACGCTTCGAACTCATCCACTGTCACCACCTCTGCAATCCGCTTGTCAGAGGCTGGTGTCAGTTTCAGCTCAGCCTGCAGTTTACGTTGTTGCTCCACGATCTTCAGGATTTTGTCAACCGATTTGTTTTCCCGAAACATCTCCTGGGAGCCGTTTTTGAACAGTTCCACCACGCCACGTTCCTTGATATCGTCCATGTGTTCCTGTTTCAACTGTTCCAGCAACACCATATTATCAACGATGATCATCGTCCGGTCATTGAGGTTCCCCTCTCTTTCCAGTTCCTGCGTGATGATCTGAAACAGTTTCTTGGCTTCTTTGTGCTTGATGATCTTCTTTGGTTTGTACACCTTGCACCCCCCCTCGCGTATGAAATTGCCCCGCGCTGTAAACGAAGGGGCCGCGCCCGGTCACCAGCCCCCCGCTTTCCAATTTTCAGGGTGGGGGGGCTATATGATCTCAGGATTCGCCCTCGCCTGGATGACGCGCGCTTTCCTTTGCTTGGGTTCTTCCTGATGTTTCCCCTTCTCCGGATGCAACCGGTTATGGCATGCAGCACATACGCTTTGCAAGTTGTCTTCATCCAATGCCTTGTCTGGTCGATCCTTCAGATGGTCGATGTGGTGAACGATCACCGCTGGCTCCAAGACCCCACGTTCCAAGCATATCTGGCATAGATAATAATCCCTTGCTAGTACCGCTTTCCTTGCATTCCTCCATGCTGGACTGTTGTAGAATGGTAGTGGCTTCTTCCCATGTTTCCCATTCCCCTTCGCTCAAATTTGTTCACTATATAGACATGCCCATAACCAAAAAGAGTAGAAGAAAACAGTTACCATCCCGAATCAGCAAATATCTATTCTTCCATGCCAAGTTTATGGATCTTTCATGCCGAGACAAACCCAATCAAAAGGAGAATAACCGTAGACATCGAAATTTATAACCATTCGAAAAAGGAGAGAAGGTAGGAGGCGATATAATATGATTGAAAACAAAGGCAAAAATGGGGATGGCAATCGATCTATAACCAGGCCTACAACCCCACCACCCAAGGTTAATCCCAATGTGAGCGTTTCGAGGCCCACTACACCTCCACCAAAAAAACCGAAATAATTAATTAAACACATTCCTTTTCGATTAATTGATTTTCACATTCTTTTGGTACTTTCAATTCATTTACAACTATGCCGGTTTCAAGATCAATATACGTTTGTTTAATCGGGAATCTGAAATAATCATGCGCTTCCTTCCAACCTGAAGGATCATCTAGAATCAACGCACGTTCCGGCTCAAAAGGTCGGGACGCGTTTTTTATACAACCCACTATTTTTTCTTTTTCTGATTCCCCCAGTTTATATACCTCAACAACTAAACGCGAACCATCAGAAGATTTCTCCTTTTCATCTATTGCGAGAAAAAAACTGTCCCATGTGGAAGTGTTTTCACTAAGCTTAGATACATTTCTCTTTATCCTAACTTTATTAACAATTTTTAGTACTCCCTTTTGACCATAAACTGACCATATCCAAGCGATTGCAAAACTGAATATTATATTTAGGATAATAAAATAGAAGAGAAATATTAAATTAGTTGACATAGTTTTTATATCTTCTAATCTCCACAAATGCCTTAAACCAAGATTTAATAAAATAGTCTTATCCAACAAGAAGTAACCTATATCATAAACAATAATAAATAAACCGACGGTAGGTACCCACAAGAGTGCCGAAATCCCCATCATCTCAATTACTGTATGTTGAGTTGGAGGGTTTACACCAAACATTCTTAGCCAAAAGTACGCTAATAATCCAGGCAAAGAAAATACGACAGTAGCAATGAAATTATCCAAAACACATCCCTCCAAGATACTGTCTATTTCCTAAATAAATTGGACCTACACCACCGTCCATCCTTCTCAGCAGTCTTCCTATTATGACAGCTCACACATAACGCTTGCCAATTGTCCACATCCCAAAACAAAACCATATCGCCTATATGTGGAACGATATGGTCTACTACAGTTGCTGGTGAAACCTTTCCCTGCTTCATGCATTCTACGCATAACGGATTCCGCCGCAGGAACATCAGACGTGCCTTCCTCCATCGAGCATCATATCCACGCTTTGCTACTGATCCCCGTTGCTGGTCATATCGCCTTGCTTCCTTTGCTTTATGATGAGGGCAATACCTTTCCTCCGTTAATTCTGGGCAACCGGGGTACGAGCAGGGTTTTCGTGATCTCTTCGGCATTGAGGTATTCCCCGCAAGTCAATACTTATTGACGATGTAAATCCACGCGCCCAATGCTCCAAAAAAGCCAACGGAAAAACCAAACATAACACCACAAATGAGTCCGAACCAACACATATGACCCCTCCTTGATGAGCGACGAGACGGAGTTTTCACCTCCGTTGATAGATTCCCGCCACAAATACCTACATATTGCGAAAATGAATCTGATATCCTCTACATATAGGTGGCATTCGTAAGACAACCAACCTATCCTACAAGGAATAGGCTGGTCTCTTTTTGCCTAGCCATCTTCTTTTCCGCCCTCTCAATCATCTTTTGTACTGTGCCCTTGGCTACTCCCAATAACCCAGCAATTTCAGCATAAGACAAGCAATGACCCCGGCTCATGATATAAACGTCGCGTTCTAAATTAGAAAGTACACTTAAAGCCTCCTCCACACGCCACATATCATAGTCGGATAGGGTGTGCTTGTTTTGTTTATAAAGCGGCTGCATGGCATACCGCTGAAAATGAATCGGATCGATTGGTCGCTCCCGTTGGTAAGCCGCCCGCCGTTCAATTCCCCTACGATTCCCCGGACACCGACCGGTTTCCATCCATTCAAGGGACCACAGCAAGTCCGATTCCATTTGGCATAGGATTTTATAGTCACAATCCTGCTCAGGACTTCGTTCATTTACGGATGGGTATCCTCTCTTTACCTTTCGGATTTTTCTCAGCGTCTCCTTGTACTCCTTAATTAGATCCTGCATACTCCCCACCTCCGTGTTATAATGGAGATGAGAAGACCCGTTTCCCCAGTCTGATGACTGGGGATTTTTTTATCGCTTTGTTCAAATCAAGGGGTGTAAATCATATTTAGAACATCAACGTTACCACAGTGTATCGATACCAAACAGGTTCGCTACAAATAACTGGCCTACAGGAATTTATGTAATTTACAAAAAGAACTAATCCTCAACAGCAAGATGTATTTCCTGTGCCCCCATGAAACGGTCGAAGAATACCATCAATTGTGTCCTTCTAAATGCTATCATTCGCTTACGATAAAGTTGCATCGTTGCATCTTAGTCAAAAGAGGTGAAGCTAATGCACGCAATTGTGTCGTTGTTGGATGAACATCATTATCAACAGGTTGAGAACCTTTGGGCAGAGCTACGTAACAAATTCGGATTGGATGGAATATACAAGACTCCGTATCCGCACTTCTCCTATCAAATTGCGGAAGAGTATGATTTTCAAAGGGTCGAAGATGAATTGAAACGCCTATCTAGACAAATCCCATCATTCTCTATTCGAACAAGTGGATTAGGTATCTTTACGGGTACTGATCCCGTATTATACGTGCCCATCGTCAGGTCGAGTCTTCTGGACAGTATACACAGAACTCTTTTGACGAGAATATCTAACGCTGCAAACAAAACATCCCCATATTATGGGCCTGATCACTGGATACCCCATATAACAATCGCCCAATGGAATTTAGACAAGAATTTACTATCTAAGGCAATCTCTTATGTGTACGACTACAACTTTTACTGGACTATACAAGTAAACAACTTCGCTATCATCGAAGATGACGGCAAGCGTCAATTCATCAAGTAGCGCTTTGATTTACACTAACATCAGGAAATACATTCACACGCAAATACTAAAAACAACATTTCCACGAACAGAGCGTTTTTTATTACTCCCCTTGATGAGGAGACCACCCATACCTTTTCACACATCGCCGAAATACACATAAATGATCCCAGGTCAGCCAGACGCAACCCTTACAATGGTCTTTGGTCACTCTTATCCTCATCAACTTCAATGCCTATCGATTTCTTTTTGGTGGGTTGCACGGGATTCGAACCCGTGACCGTTGGCCATCCTTGGCCCTCCATGCAACCCATAATAAAAAAAGACCCATACGGGTCAGCGAATCATGGCTCGCCCTTTGCATCCTCAACCGCCGTCATCCAAGAGGAAGAAACCGATGGCACGTGGTCGTTATCAAGAGAAATCGGCATAGTATTTTGGGGCCTGTGGCCCTGGGAGAGGGTTGTTGCCCGGTTGCCCTCTCATCCGGGTGAAGCGGGGATAGCGATGAGCGTCAGTGACGGAGGAAATTCACCTCCGTTGTATATTTTTGTCCCCGCTCCAAACACCTACATATTGCGATGAATCGCCCAACCATCCCTGATACCATGTTAACACCGAAAAACGGGTAATTGGTGCCAGAAGGTTGCCAAAAAGTTGCCAAATAGGGCCATTGTTGTGCTCCTGATTTGTCAGACACAGCCTAGTAACCGAATCCAACTTCAGCAAAGACAAAGATCGTAGCGATGACCAACAGGAAAATCAAAAGACGACACAGCCCAATACTAAGCAAAGCTCATCCCACTCCTCCTTTCCTACAAAAAACTTTATTCGTCCTCTTTTTCTTTAGGGAACCGCTAACGTCATAGTCAAGGTACATAATTACGTTTGGGATATTTATCTTTTCAAAAAAATGCACATATTACTGTAAACTATTGCCCTTCCACAAAAAAGAACATTAGAATAACTTATCCTCAGGAAACGAAAGGGGGAGTTTTAAAAAATGTCCACCACTTCTTTGCCTATTTTGAGAGGAATTAATATCCGCGGTTTAATGACACAATTGTTGAAATTCATTCCCATGCCCAAGGCGATTCAATCGATAATGGGTTTTTGGAAAAACATCCAACCGATATGGAATATATGTAAGAGGTTTCTTAGCTTTTTTAGGAAATAGTAAAACCGGCTTGTCAGCTCCAGGTGCTTCCCTATAGCTCTTGAATTAACCGATCAGACGATCGGTTTTTTCGTCTTTAGTTTGGGCCTCAATGCAAAGGCGAAAACCCTTGCCCATAGGGCGGGGGTTAACTTTTGACTCATTACGACGACCCTCGCCCCTTATTTTGTTGGAGGGATTGAGTCTTTGGGACAACGTCAAGTCATATGAGCCGAGAGTGGCCTACTCATTATATATCGGGCACAGAAGGGGAAATCATACTACGCAAAAATTCATAATGGATAAAGATGGTTGTACACGAACAAACATTTCGTAATGAATTATTACTAATAAAAAAGACCGCTAAATGCGGTCGATTGATACAGGCGGTTGGAGAAACCTTATTTAGTCTTTGTCTCTTTGTGTCTTTCTGTGATCATGTTTTTCTCTAACATCAATATCAATATCAATGTCAATAATGTTGGTATTTTTGTCTTTGTTGTCATTGTCATCATCGTGTCTTTTGAAAAAATCTTTTTTTCGATCTTTCCGATCATGGTCTTTCCGATCATCATCTTTTTTCCAATCATTATTCCAAAATTCCATGATATCACCTCCTAGTTGTTTTTGGAACTGGATTTACTAGAAGTAGTCTCTTCAAAGAAACATCAACAAAGTGAACCTCCTGTATCTTTTGCTATATTGTATTCGGTTAATACAATACTGTTTAGACTTCTTAACTAGGGTAAAAGTATATTTTTTTGTAATCGGTGTTTGTCCTTTTCCAACTTGGGTTTCTTCTAATCGCGGGATAAGCTATTTTCCTTCCTACTAAGTACGGTTGGCTCAGGATTATCCGGAAACAACTGACTATACTAGGACAGAGCGCCCGGCCGTTTAAATTAAATTCAACGCTATAGCCAGTTTATCCAATGCCCGTCTTTTGATCCGGTAATAGGTTCGCTTACTCCAACCAAGCTTATCGCAAACAATCATGTCGTCCGCAGGTGATTGATCCATATACCGCTTTTCGATTATATACCGCTCATCCAGATTCAAGACCAACAATGCCCGCTCAATCTGTTGGAGTCTGACCATCTTGGTAGCCCGGATGATGGCATAAAGTTCCGTGGTGGATTGGTGGTATTCGCTATGCCCACGGCTCACCGACTCCTCATACAGCGGGGTGCAGGAGGGGAACAGATTCCCAAGGCCCTCCCGCTCCAATTGTCGTTCGTTTTCTATAGCCGCTTTTAGGACCGGGTACTCCCTTAACAAACGCTCCACCTGCCGCCGGTAAGACGGCTTTTTATATTTAACAACAGGCGCGTTTTTCGGTGCCGCTCCCACTTTTTTCACTCCTTTTTGTGATTGGCTACTGGCTGTAACCGGCCATTCTTTCTATGTAACGGCAAACACTGAATCCCGTAGCCCTTACTGGCTCTTACTTTCACCCACTAGTTTTCCCTAGTATATCGATATCAGCCTTGGTCGCGCGTATCTTAAAAGGGTTAAACATCGGCTAAAACGTTCATGATGATAATGCACACCTAGGTTACCCAATCACCTAGGTAGTGCCCCCTGGTTCCACCTTTTGAGGACGAGGCTACACTAATGTGTGGTCTCGTCAGTTATTTTTACCTTACGTTAAGCCTATTTTTTATCACCCCTTGGTCCAAACCAACATAATATTGTCACGTGCCTAACACCCCTTTTTACTCACCTTCAGGTGGGCTTTATCCACAAATTATTCACATTTTATACACAGATCTGTACTAATCAGAACATAAGATGAATACTTTAATAATCCCGGTTCTCCCCTAGGAGCTTCATGGGCCGATCAGACGATCGGTTTTTTTTCGCCTGTAATTGATGAATTTTTTTCATTGAATTGGGCAACACATTAACGGGGCTAAAAGTACATTGTTAAGGCCTCGATGCAAAGGCGAATCCCCTGCCCGATGGGCGGGGGAAACTTTTTAGCCCATTTTTATCAACAACATTTGACTGCCACATATCCTGCATATGTCTCATGACGACGCCTCGCCTACCATCCTCGGTAGGTTTTTTTCATCATACCTGCCTCCTACCTTCTTCGTTCGCGCTCTTACTCATTTCGCTGCCCCCTCGCTTGATCACAAAATTTCCTTCCCAAAATATTTCTTATGCCTTTCTGCCACTTTCCGCCTCATCTCTTTAAAAAGCCCTTCGGTTGCTTGGTCCAAAAATTCACGTCGGGACAACCCCCGTCTAATCCGAATCGGTTCAAGCAGGAACTCTTCCAGATACCGCCGCCGTCCCATCAACTGCATAAGTTTTTGACATGGGTATCGGTCTTTCATGATCCCGTCTCCCCTTAATCCGCAAGCATCGCAAACGCATAATCAAAGCCCATCAGCAACATAACAATTTCGTCTTCCTCTTCTTTTCTCACCCATCTAAACACTCCACCAAGGAAAAGCAGGAGGGAAAGGATGTTAAGCATCTTTTTCCGTGGCCTCCCTTATTGCTCGTAAGATTTGATAGGCCACCTGTGGAACAATCGCGTTCCCCAGTGCCTTGAGCCGTGGAACTCTGTTTGTTACTCCTGTGGCAACCCGGGGCGGCTCCCAGTCGTGTTGAACTGATCCAAAAGCGGCGGGCCATCGGTGTCCGTCCAACCAATCGGAAAGCCCATCAGTGCTTCGACCCATTCGGCGTTGAGTTTGCCGGAATGACCGCTCCTGATCACCGCTCCCGGGATCGAGTCCCAATCTTTCATTGACGGTGGGAGAGTTGAATTTTTCCCATCGTTCGCTCTTGGTGTCGGCCACAGTTTCACCGCCGTCTGGATATTCGGGCCACCCTTGCCGTGTTTGCCGGCTCCTGTGTGACAATTCGCGTGAGGTGTGGGCCACAATCCAGACCCGATCCCGTCTATGTGGGGCGCCGACGGCACAAGCTGGTATAATAAACGTCCGCGTTTCGTAATCTTCGTTTTCCAAGTCATCGATGATGAGGTCGAGGGCCAGTTTGACAAATCCAACAACGTTTTCGATAAGTACCCAAGGGGGTCGAAGTTCTCGGACGATCCGATACATTTCCGGCCAGAGGTGTCGTTCGTCGTTGATTCCCCGCTTTTTGCCCGCGACTGAGAATGGTTGACAAGGTGGGCCACCGCAAATAAGTCCAATTGTACGGTCATCGTCTATCACCCCGTCCTTTTCTAATCTCTCCCGGGTGATTTCCCGAACGTCTTTATAAATCGGAACCTGTGGCCAGTGGCGGGAAAGTACCTGCCGGCAATACGGGTCAATTTCGCAGAAAGCGACCGTCTTGATACCAGCCCAGTGCGCAGCCAAGGAAAACCCACCGATACCGGAAAACAGGTCTAACATCCTCAACCCGTGGCCACCTCTTTTTCGGGTGTGTATTTGGTGACTGTTACCTGTACTTGTTCTTTTTGTGGTGTTGTTACGTAGTGCTTCCGGGCGTGGATTTCAGCCACTTGCCTGTCATCACTCCATGCGATGCCGTTCAGCGCGTCCAAGATGATCTTTTGCATGTTGTCAATGTCGCCTTCCTTGCCATATTTCAGGAGGTAAATATCCATTTTCACAGCCACAGGACCATCAAAGCGTGGAACCTTCGCCGCTTTCGCTGCCCAGGCGACATCATGACGGTATGACATGTACCGAAGTACCTTAGGCGAACGCTTACCACGATACGTCATCCGAGGAGCCGGAACGCACCGGCCCGCAACGGTGAAAGTAAATCGGTTCATCGTAACCACCACCCCATCGTCAGATATCCCAGTAAGTCCACAACAACTCAAACCGGATCGTTTTCCCTTGCTCCTGGCATTTTGGGCAACATGGCCAATTCATCACTCGATATTCCGGGATCGTAACAACCTCTTTGCACTCTGGGCACTGATAGACACCATACAGGATCAAATCCATATCATCCGGTCCGACACCTTCAAGAATCATCGTTTTACCCTCCTCCCATACACTCCACCCGGTCGTGGTTTAATGAACCCTTTCCTAGTTCGATCCATGATGAGGATGGCCACCTCGTCCGGGTCTCTCATGCATGCGTTGGCAATATCCCAGATAGAAAACCCTGCGTTCCACATCCGCTCAATGTCGGGAATCTCGGCTTCATCCCAGAAGAAATTGAAATCCAAATCATCCAAGGCGATGTATATTTTCCGCCGCTGGATCGCCAACGGTGTAACGGTTCCGGTCGGCCCATAGATCACCGCTCCCTCATCCGGTAGTCATCGCCCTTCACTTGGAGGAAAAAATCTTTCGCCATCCCGGACAGCCGAGAAAATGCCGCCGGTCCGATCTTTTCGCTTAGTGTCATCGGGTCCTCATTGGAGCTAAACAGGATGGGACGCCGCGCTTTGTATCGTTCGTTGATAATCTGGTAATATAAATCCTCTTTCGTCTCGCTGTATTTGCTCTTTCCGATGTCGTCCCATACAAGAACCGGTGCTTGTACCACTGCACCCATCAACCGGTTAAACTCAATTCCTCCATCATCGATCCGTTTGGAGTTAACCAATTCGTTCATAAACACTGTGTCCGAGATACAAAGGACCGCGTAACCCCGTCGGATCAATTCTTTCGCCGCTGCCATCTGAAGATGGGTCTTGCCAAGACCGTAGCTGTTATAAATCCGTTCGTACTCCGCCCGCTTTCGCAGATCACCAATCCGTCGGATTTGTTGCTCCCCCACTTCGGCCACAAATCCCATACTGTTCGCCTTGGTGTCTTTGATCTCATCAAAACGGGCCAGGTACTCCTTGGTCATCTGCAAAAGTTCCTGTTGTACAGGCGTTTCGACTTTGTAGTTGTCCAGCCGAGCGTCCACAAACTCTTCCGGGATCATGGCGTTTCTCATCCGGCGTTGGAGCCGTTTCCGCTTAAGGCAGGAACACGGCCTAGCCGTCCAACCGTCGATGATCCATTCTCGATCCTTGCAAATCTGGCACTCAACCGCCGACTCTGCGCCCGAAGTTTGCGTATTTCCCGAAGTTGATGATAGGCGTTTCATCTTTTCGATCCGTTCCATAATGTCCTTGATAGCCAACACCACGACCGCCTCCCCGTTCTTGTTCTTTTCTCATTCGGTTCATCAAGACATGGAATTGCTTGCGTAACTTTGACGGCGATTGTACGTTGTCTTGCCAGAAATCATCTTGTGTCACCCAGTCGATGACTTCTTTTATCTCTTGTTTGGTCCGTCCATCTATCTCATGGATCTTTCGAAAATCATCCGCCCATGTTTGGATGTTTCCTCGGAATATATAGCCAAGGACGTTCTCCTCTATCTTCTGCCTGAAATAGACGGCCATTTTGTAATAGGGTGAGTCCTCATCATATACTCGGCGCTGTTTGCGACGAGTATTATTTATATCTTTCTTGTCATTCTTATCATTCTTATCATTCTTGTTTATGTCCGTTGATTGTTTCTTTATTGGGTGTTCATTGTTACCCTCTTCGTCTTTCGATTGGTAAACCTCCCAATTTATCAGCGTTATTAATGTGTAACCATTGTTACCCTTGCGCCCTGTTATATTGATCATGCCTTGCTGTTTCATCCAATCGAGAATGGACTTGATAGTCTTCGGGTTCGGTTCCTTCCATTTGCCGTTTTCATACCAACCAACACCTTGGGCGATCTGCCTGATCGACGTCATATGCTGACCACGGCGAATAGTTATTTTGCTTCCATCTTTCATAGGAATCGATTTATCTTGGTGATTAGCCTTGTATTTCAGCCACTGCCACACCCGATGATAAAGTGGAGGCATTAGCCAAATATCGCTTTCCAGTTCCTTTCTGTGATCCTTGATGTATCCGGTCACTTCTCTCCCTCCTGCTTGTGGGGGATGGGCGGTGTGGCCGCCCGTTATCCGATCCGTTTCAACTCTCGTGCGTAGATAATCCCGATCGTGTCGGTGTTGTAGACCAATTCCTCGCCGTGCTTTTTAGTCCAAAGAACCCGAAACCGTTTCCCGTTTGCCAGTTCCACCACATCGCCAGGGTTCAGATAGTTCATCCCGAAATGTCCCTCGAAGTGATATTCCGCCTTGTATTTCATCCGTGATCACCTCATTCGAAGGTTAATTCTCCCTGTTCAAATTCAGTTTCCTCAATCTCCACCGGTACATAGATCGCGCAGTTTCTACCGGTTACGCTACATTTCCGCTTCCCGGCCACTCGGATCAATCCGGCCTGCATTAACTCCGTCAATCGCGGATGGACAAAATTGCGTTCCGGGCGCGGGAAATAACCCTTTTCAAACATCTTCTTGGCCAGCTCGTTAGCCGTAATCATCGGAGACTCATACAGTTCCAACATCACGTCATATTGCCGCTGGCCAAGTGACTCTAGGATCTGATAAAATGATTCTCGTCGAGTTTCTTTCGTAATTGGATGCATTTTATCAGCTCCTTTCGTTTTGCCGGGCCATGGCCCGGCTTATTCTTCGTCTATTAGTTCTGGCTCTTCACCGTTTAAAATCACACGTTCGCATTCAACGCACATATCATGTTTATCTGTCCAAAACACATCACCAATCGTACAAACAGGGCATTTTTTGATGGGTTGCACCAACATCCCCACTCGCTCCTTTTGTGGTTGTTATGCCGGGCGCGTGGCCCGGCTTGCTTTGCATCTCTGAATCGCCCGACTTAGAGGTATCCAGAAAGAACGTCCTCTTTATCTACCCATCGCCTTACCACCGGTTTCAATTGCACCCATAATGTCCACCAGTGGCCACACAGCTGGCATTCCAGTTCTACCGGTAACTCGTAATCCAGAAAATCCTTTAGGTTATAGTCCTCTAGTCTGTACTCGTCATTTTCTTTGCATTTTGGGCATTGCAGGATTAAATTCATTTGTTGTCGCCCCTTTCTGATGATGCCGAGTGCGTGGCCCGGCAGTCGTTCATCGAATATAAGCGGAGTTGTATTCTTCCTCGTCCTTTTTCTTCGCCTCGATCAGCTTGACCGCACAATCATGACAGCAAGCGTGAAATTCGCTCCAATAGAAACCCGAATATTCCTCCATGTCTGGCACACGCAACTTTATGCTGATCCATTTATAAGGCAGCCCCACATTTCCATCGATAGCCGGGTCCTTGTCCAAACGACCGCATGCGTCACATTGAAAGAAAGTTCCTGTCATGGTATCTCCTCCATTTTGGTGGTATGTACCGGGCATTGCGGCGGCCCGGCTCGCCGTGATATAATCAGGCCGATACTTTTTTTAGAAGTCTTTTTAGACGTGAGATTTCACGGAGCCGCCAATTAATGTCTTGGCGGATTTTTTCTTCCTGCTCCTCATCAGCCCACAAAAGTCGGCGTGTTTCTTCTTGGATGAGCCGCTCATGTGCTTTGATGTCTTCCGCTGGGTCTTCGATTTCACCAATCATCCAGCTTTCGTACACCATTCCGATCATCCCCCTTACGGTTTCATCAGTTCGCAGGCTTCTTCAAAGGCCACAGCCGCCAATTGATCGTCGGTTAGTTGTCTCAGGTCTTTGTCGGTGTATCCCAGTTGTTTTAGGAAGTTGACCAAGTTGGGTTTTATGTTGGGCATCACCGATTCATCGCCTCCTTAATTTCCTCGTCAGTGATCGGTGCGTTTGGGTCAATCACTTCCACTTCCGGCAGGTCTTCCACAGCGGACTCAATCGCCTTTTCCCCAATCAGTTGGACCAGTTCCGGGCCACTCATTTGTTCCATCAAATCAATTAGTTCCTTGGCTTCCTGTTTGGTCAGCTCTTTTGTGCTTTCTTTGCCGGTCTGATACTTGACCAGCTTTTTAATCTGCTCGTCCGTCAGTTTCTTTTCGTTCCGTCCCATAGCGAAAATCTTTCTGCGTTGTGCATCTGTAGCCAACCCCTGCGGTCCTTGCGGTTGCTGCGTGTGTTGTTGCTGATGTTGCCGTGTTTGTTGTGCGATGTATTCACGCTCGTTTATCTCCTCGGCGGAAACTTCTCCGAATCCCACAAGGTCCAGGATTGCGCGGTTTTTAGCGCGGGTGATAGCATGCGCCCGGATGTTGTGAATCGTCCGTTGCTTTTCGGTCTTTTCCTCAAACCCACACGATCCGTCCGCCTCTTGGTAAGCACCGGTGGCCAAGTGAGTGGCGCGTGCTTTGGCCAGCCATGCGATGATCTTTCCGTTTTTGTCATACAGCGGTTCGTCTTGGATGATTTCGCATGAGACGTTGAAGAAGCGTTGAACCTTGCGGACAAAAGATTTTTTCGGGTGTTGCTTGTCGCCGATTTGTTGGAAGTCTTCCGGTGATCCAAGGCGGTGTTTTAGTTCCTGATATTGCTGGAATGCTTGAAGCGCTTGCTCCACTGTCCCTGCTGGCATGATCATCTGATTTTGTTGTTGCTGTTTAACGGCCAGTTTGGTTTGTTCGCTCATTGGTCATCCTCCTCATCTTGCCCTCCCCTCCATCCCGTGGTAGGATGAAGGGGAAAGCTCTTTGTTTTGGTGTTTTTTGTCCGCTCGTTACCGGGCGGGCTTTTCATTTTTGGCCACTCGTTGGCGTGCGCTTTCCAGGATCAGCAGGACCCAACGACGGGTGATCGGGATCGCCAACCATTCGCGCGGCTTGATTTTCATCGTTGTTCACCTCCTGAGGCTTGTTTCGCCATTTCCTCTTGCTTGATACGGATAAGGACTTTGTAAACCCAAGGGATTAAGACTTCACGCACTTTGTCCGGCGGAATCACGATCCGCTCAACTCGTTTACCAGTCCACGGGAAGACTTTTTGCTCAACTTGCTTGGTGTTGGTCACCTTTTTCCACTCCCTTTTGTTCCGTTTTGTCCCTAAACATATCAAAAAAACTCTGGTCAAAAGGAATGTCTAATGCTTTGGATATGTTCATTATTTGGTCAATGTTTAAATCTCTTTTTCCTCGTTCAATCTTGCTATAATGCGATCGTGTAAGCCCTGCGCGTTTTGCTACTTCCGCTTGTGTTAATCCAAGTGCCATTCGTCTCTTTCGCATTCCCCACCTCATTGACGTCACCTCTTTTCGGGACGTTTTGGAACAATTTCTGATTTTATTATAGGGACGTTTCGTCACTAAGTCAACAACTTTTTAGCCATTTCGGAACAAAAATCCCCTTGTGTACAAAATGGCTCCGTAGGTTATAATGTTTGAGGAAAGGGGGACATAATGTCACATGAAATTTGGAGATCGAATTGCGCTATTAAGAGAAAAAGCAGGTTTAACACAGGAGCAATTGGCACAAAAAATTGGCATTTCAAGAGCAGCATTGGCGAAGTATGAAAAAAGCCGTCGTGAACCAGATTTTGAGACGTTGGATAAAATTGCCGACTTCTTTAATGTCAGCGTTGACTACTTGTTGGGTAGAAATAAGGAACGGGAAAAAGAAACAATAGATATTAAAGAAGCATTAGAAAACAAATCAAAAGTAGCCACGTGGGAAGGAAAAGAATTGACAGAGGAACAACGCCAAGCACTAAAGGAAATTTTCGCCGTGATCCGAGACAAACTATTGGAGGAATCGGCGGGAAAGGAAGGCAAGGGGATAAGGGCGGAAACGGCGATTTAAGGCCCTGATCCCCCCTCGCAAATCGATTGTATTTTTCGATATGTTTTGAGAGTGATTTTCCCTTTAAACAACAAATATCTTGAAATCTCCTCTATGTATAACGCGTTTCCGTTAAATTCGGTTAAATCGGCAATGTCTAGCAGGATGGCTTCTAATTTATCATGATACAAGGCTAACAAACCACCGTTGATCAATAGGTGGTTGTTTTTGATCTTCATTATAAACCATCCCCTCTTTAGTACTTTATTTGTATACTTTATTCTAATAAAGGTCTATTTTTTTACCTCTTTGAAATATGTCTTTATTTTTATTATACTAATTTATCCATAGGAACATTTGTTCGTATTATACCACGAACAGGAGATAGATGAAATATGCTTGCTAGGATCTATGTTCGCGTGAGTACAGATGAACAGGCACGGGAAGGGTTCAGCCTTGCCGCTCAGGAGGAACGGTGTAGGCAGTTCGCCCAGTCGCAAGGCTGGGAAGTAGATGAGGTATATTGCGACGATGGATATAGCGCAAAAGACTTAAATCGACCGGCCATCCAGCGAGCGATCCGGGACGTGAAAGCGAAAAAATTCGATGTGTTGGTGGTCTACCGCTTAGATCGGCTCGTCCGGTCAGTTACTGATCTTCATTACTTGCTGAACATATTTAGTGAGTATGGAGTGAAGTTTAAGTCAGTTACGGAAGTTTTCGACACCACAACGGCCATGGGTCGGTTCTTTATTACTTTGGTCGGCGCCATGAGCCAATGGGAGCGGGAAAACCTATCCGAGCGGATCAAAATGGGATTAGAGCGGCGGTTTATGGAAGGTAATCGCCACGGCCATGCCCCATTTGGGTATGATGATGTCGATGGTCGTCTGGTAGTCAATCGAGATGAGGCGGCCATTGTCCGCTGGATATTTGAACAGTATAAGCGCCACGGCATGAACAAAATTGCCCACAAATTAAACCAACAAGGGATCAAAACCAAAACGGGGGTACAATGGCAAGACGCTCAGATTTATTACATATTGACCAATCCGGTTTATATAGGACAGATTCGTTACCATGTCAAAAAAGGCCATCCTATCACGATGACATCCGATCACGAACCGATCATTAGCGAAGAGGAGTTTTATCAAACACAACAATTGATTAAGAAACGGTCAAGGTGGGATTCCGCAAAGGCATTAACCAGTGATTACCCATTTTCTGGCGTCTTGGTATGTGGCAAGTGTGGGCACTTTATGTATGGAGGAAAACAAAAAAATAAAACAGGTTTTTACTATATTTACCGATGCTCCGGTAGGTTCAAGAAAGGAATCTGTGATGCCCCGATCATCCCCGAAAATAAGGTAGTCCAAGCCCTCTTTGAAAAACTTGATTGGATCGCCGAGGACATCGAAAAGCCAGAGGAGGAACAGGAAACCCGCATTAGTCCGCAAATACGCATAAAACAGATTGAGGCGGAACTTGAAAGGATCAAGAAACGGCGTAAAAAGTGGCAAGAAGCATATGCAAATGACGTAATCACATTGGAGGAATTGAGAGAAAGAACCCAGGAAGACAGGAAACGAGAGGAACAACTTAAAGCAGAATTAGAATCAATACCGCAAACGGAAACACAACCAAAAATCTCGCATGATGAGTTTTTAGAGGCATTAAAGAATCTTCGTTATGTGTGGAAACACGCAACACGGCGTGAACAAAAAGAAATGATCCACTCTTTATTTAGTATGTTGGCTATAATAAGAGAAGGAAATAGAGCAGAAAATCGGGCAATCATTACGAATTACCGTCTGTCATGAAGGAATTTGGCGAAAAAGTACGTCAGGGCAACTTAATGTGTACTTTCATCAAACTAGGTTCTCCAGGTTTCGGAAAATTCCCGCCCCCGATCAGTCCGGCTTGGGAAATAGTATGATGGGGCGATCGAAACGGCCGTCGCCGGTCCAGACGGGGATGACCGGCAAACAAACCGGCAATACTGCGGATTTTTGTAACCTCCAATGCTTCATCCACATCCATTAACGGCAGGATCGAGGGAATGCGGCGGGCCAGCATCGTTTTGCCCGAACCAGGCGGACCAATCAACAACAGGTTGTGCATGCCGGCCGCCGCCACTTCCATCGCTCGTTTCACATGCTTTTGTCCACGGACATCGGCAAAGTCTTCCCAAGCGTGATCAGCCTCTTCCGCTGATGGGTGGATCGGGTAATCCGGCAGATTCTCGCCTCGCAACACAGCAGCCGCTTGCGCCAATGATGCCACCGGGACGATGTCGATCCCCTCGACCAGCATCGCTTCCGCCGCATTCTCCCGCGCGACGATCACCCGTCGAAATTCCCGTTCCTTGGCGGCGATTACCATCGGCAGCACACCCGTAACCGGGCGGATCGAACCATCCAAAGCCAATTCACCCAACATCATTGTATCCGTTGCCGCTTCCGACGGCAGCTGACCACTGGCGCTCATCACCCCCAGTGCGATCGCCAAATCGAATCCTGATCCTTCCTTTTTCAAATCGGCGGGTGCAAGGTTTGTCGTGATCCGTTGCAGTGGGAACTGCGCCCCGCTGTTTTTTACAGCGGCCCGAACGCGATCGCGCGATTCGCGTACCGCCGAATCGGGAAGTCCGACGATATCAAATGCGGGCAACCCGTTGCTGATGTCCACTTCCACTTCCACGACGTAACCGTCGATACCGATAACCGTGCAACTGTAAAGTTTGGCGTACATACGCTCCTCCAACAATAGAAAAATGAGTCAAATATGGATATAATTCGAAAAACAAACCATAAATCCTTCCCTTTTCGTAAATTTCGTTATGAGTCATAAAGAAAAGCGGATCAATTTTGTGAATACCGGATGAACCCAGCATGTGCCAACGTATGGTACACTAGTTTCTAGAAAGCCATTTATGACGGATAAACGTCACGACAACCCGCTGACACCTGTCGTGGCAGCGTCTGTTCGCCTCGATGAAAAAGGAAGTAGCATCCGAAGGAGGTACAGTGGGGATGTTTTTCAAAATCAAGCGTTGGTTCGGACCGGAAGAAACGGAGGAGTTGAAGAAGACACGCCGAACAGCAACAGAATCGGAAGCTTCCGAAGATGCCGCGGCCGAGTCACCTGATTCGAAATACGATTCTGACCGCTATGCGGTACATATGGAGTTTTTCCTTTATAACCCCAAAAGCCAGGAACAAGCCACATACACCGAACAAGATATCCATCGTTACCCGATGATGGGTTTCACGTTGCATTTTTTGAACCAAAAAACACGCCAAAACCGTCCGGACTGGCTGAGCTGGTTGTTGGGCGGCTTGGAGAAGACCCTGGAAACAATGAAGGTCTCCTATTATCAAATGGATGAAACGGAGCTGTACAGTTTATTTGTTGACCTGAAGCTGTATCCGCAAACCGAAGTGAAAAAAACGATCTACCTGGTGTTCCAACAGTTGTACCAATGGTATGTCCGGGGGAACGATCAAGTCTCCGTCCGCGTTCACATCGGGGGAGACGAATTGTATCAGGAACTCCTTGCACATCATCTGGAAGCCGTGTGACTTGCTCCAAACGGCTGCAGCACCAAGAACATCCCTTTGGTCGCCGTGCGGGCAAATCACAAACGCTAAAGCCGGTCCCTGTTGAAGGAACCGGCTTTTTTGGAGATTTCGGCTTTATTTTTCTGTTTGATGGGTTAAAACCGCTTCAGCGCCGAGCTCGGCTTCGATGCGGGAGACTTTGGAAGACTCAGCCATACGCCAGTAGACGATGAAGCTCACGGCAATACAGGCAGCTACGTAGTAGTAGAAGAGTGACTCGTAGCCAATACTCTTGCACCATAACGCGATGAACTCCGCCGTCCCGCCGAACACCGCCACGGTGACTCCGTAGGGGAAACCCACGCCAAGGGCACGGACTTCTGTTGGGAAGAGCTCGGCTTTCACGATTGCATTAATCGAAGTGTAACCGGTAACAATGATGAGCCCCGCCATCATGAGCAAGAAAGCACCGATCGGGTTCTTTGCCTGTTCCAGAATCAGGAACAATGGTACCGTCAGTAACGTTCCGAGGATACCGAAACTCATCAACAGCGGGCGCCGCCCAACCCGGTCGGACAGCATGCCGGCGAGAGGTTGAAGTACGGCGAATACCAGCAGGGCAACAAAGTTGATCCAACTGACGACCTCCTTGGGAAGTCCCACAGTATTCACCATGAATTTCTGTAAATACGTCGTGTAGGTATAGAAGGCGACCGTTCCGCCGAGCGTAAGTCCGACTACTGTCAGCACTGCCTTGGGGTGCTTCATCAAAGCCCGAATCGTTCCAGCGTCAGCCCGGCTTTCAGAACCCATTTTTGAGAACTGCTCTGATTCGTCCATCGTTCGGCGCAGCCACAATACGACCAATGCCCCCATTGCTCCGATAACGAAGGGAATACGCCAGCCCCAGGACTTCATATCGGATTCACTGAGTATTTGTTGGAGGATGATTTGAATACCCATTGCCACCAGCTGTCCCGCAATCAGTGTGACGTACTGGAAGCTCGAGTAGAATCCGCGGCGGCCGCTGCTGGCCATTTCGGACAGGTACGTTGCCGAGGTTCCATATTCTCCGCCCAGAGACAATCCTTGGAGAAGACGTGCGAGAACCAGAATAATGGGAGCCAACACGCCAATGGTGTCATAACCAGGCGTGCAGGCAATAATCAGAGAGCCCCCGGCCATGACGGAGACAGAAAGCGTCAAGGCAGCACGGCGGCCGTGACGATCGGCGTATCGGCCCAGCAGCAGGCTCCCTATGGGGCGCATCAGGAAGCCGACGGCGAAGATCGCCGCTGTGTCAAGCAGTTGGCTTGTCGTGTCTCCCTTTGGGAAGAACTCGGATGAGAAATAAACCGCGAATGCAGTATAGACGTACCAGTCGTACCATTCGATCAGATTGCCCACTGAACCTTTGAAGATGTTGCCTACGATGCGTCGCGTCTTTGAGCGCTCAATGGGTTGAGTCATTGTGAAATCCTCCTCTTGAATGACGCTGCTTCATTGACCTCGTCAACACTCAGATGCTTTGATTACGACCAGAAACCCTATTTCCTTTCAAATCATATCATTCATCATTTGGAAGCGAAAGTTTGGAATTAGTAGTGAAGAGATTACTACATGTATATTCCGAAAATTTTGTGCAAACATCAACCAAACAGCCCCGGTATGGTGACCATTGTTTTGGTCAAAATGTCGTTGCTTCGCCAAGTGTCGATTCCTCACATAGACAGAATGGATTCCCCGGTATTGAAATGACTCATGTGTGCGTTCCACTCCGTGATGGGTCGGCTCTGGAGATCCAGTTTATGGACGACAGTATCTCCCGGCTGTATCAGAATCCATCAGACAGCGAAACTGGTGCGGTCAGTGATGCGATTGCCAAATACTGTTGGATCCGTTCATTCACTCTTGAACTGCTCCGACTCCCTGATCTGTTTCTTCAATTTCCTGATGCAACGCGGGCACCCGTGCGTCACCAAACACTTTCCCCATGTCCTTCCCTCCGTGACGTTTCTGTTTTCATGATAAATGAAATTTGGAGAAAGTAACAAGGGAAAGTGAGAGACGCCATTTTCGGCCGGCCAATCTCCTGCCCGGCCGGATTTGCATGGTAAAACCGATCGTTCGACCAATAATTAGCAATTTGAATAACCGTTTACAATCTGTTTCCGATCACATATAATACAGAAAAAGGAACATATATTCGGTTTGTTTGTTGAGGCTGGAATGTCATGTCGTTCTTACGAAATAAAGGAGATGGTTTTGGTGAAAATTTCAAATCAAAAAAATTACTACTTTTTTCATGTTCGATGGTAAGGCTGAAGAAGCAATGAATTTTTATACTTCCTTTTTTGATCATTCAGAAATATTGAGTATTACTCGTTATGGAGCGAACGAAGATGGTGAAGAGGGGACCGTGAAACATGCTACCTTTTCACTATGCGGACAAGCGTTTATGTGTATCGATAGCAGCGTGAAGCATGAGTTTTCATCTTCAATAGGCGCAGAAGACCCCGAACCTCTACAGGTCGGGGAGGAATGCGCCCTCCCTCCTTTCTATTGACAAACAAGTTTCAATAGATTGCTACAAGTTATTGAAGAAAGGTGGTGAAAGAAAGTATGGAGGTTACTATCACTGCTAAGATAAAGATCCTTCCTGGTGAGGAACAGAAAGATCTTTTGCTGAAAACAATTCGAGCGATTAAAGATGGACTGAACTATGTCTCAGAAGTCGTATATGAAACCAAAGTTCTTGGTCAGGCAAAACTAATTAAAATGACTTACGAAGAACTGCGACTTGGATATGGTCTCCGATCCCAAATGGCTCAAAGTGTAGCCAGGGCTGTCATCGCAAGGTACAAGACTGTCAAATCAAACGGTCATCAATGGACGAAAATCCATTTTAAGAAACCGGAGTATGATTTGGTTTGGAAT